>NZ_SMKB01000396.1:0-3709 GCF_004348575.1 Actinomadura sp. 7K534 | reverse complement strand
GAACCGGGGGGATTGGGGGGTCGTCCCCCCAAAAACGGCGAAGAGGCCCGAGGGAAGGATGCAAAGCATCCGACCACACGGACCTCAGACCTCGTAGCGGGGGCAGGATTTGAACCTGCGACCTCTGGGTTATGAGCCCAGCGAGCTACCGAACTGCTCCACCCCGCGGTGATGGGTTAACTGTATGGGGCGGCGGGGGCTTAGGCAAACCGGTTCGGCGCTCGTCCCGGGGGTCTCAGCCCATGTGGGGGTAGCGGTGGTCGGTCGGGGGGACGAAGGTCTCCTTGATGGAGCGGGGTGAGGTCCAGCGGAGGAGGTTGAGGACGGATCCGGCCTTGTCGTTGGTGCCGGATGCGCGTGCGCCGCCGAAGGGTTGCTGGCCGACGACGGCGCCGGTGGGTTTGTCGTTGATGTAGAAGTTGCCGGCGGCGTAGCGGAGGGTTTCGGCGGCGTGGGCGGCGGCGGCGCGGTCGTCGGCGATGATGGCGCCGGTGAGGGCGTAGGCCGAGACGGATTCCATTTGCCGGAGCACGTCGTCGTAGCGGTCGTCGTCGTAGACGTGGACGCCGAGGATGGGCCCGAAGTACTCGGTGCGGAAGATGTCGTTCTCGGGGTCGTTGGAGACGAGCACGGTAGGCCGGACGAAGTACCCGACGGAATCGTCGTACGTCCCCCCGGCCAGGACACGCACGATCGGATCACCGTGAGCGCGATCGATGGCCGCCTTGTTCTTGGCAAAGGCCCGTTCGTCGATCACGGCACCCATGAAGTTGCTCAGATCGGCGACATCCCCCACAGCGAGCCCGTCGACTTCAGCAGCGAGCTCGTCGGCGAATCCCCCATCCCAAATGGACCTGGGGATATAAGCCCGCGAAGCCGCGGAGCACTTCTGCCCCTGGTATTCGAACGCGCCACGCACCAGCGCCGTCTTCAGTACGCGCCGGTCGGCCGAGGGGTGGGCGACCACGAAGTCCTTTCCGCCGGTCTCCCCCACGAGCCGCGGATACCCGCGATACCTCTCGATGTTGTTACCGACCGTCTTCCAGAGATGCCGGAAGGTCGCCGTCGACCCGGTGAAGTGGATGCCGGCGAGTTCCGGGTGGGCGAGCGCGACGTCCGACACCGCCAGCCCGTCTCCGGTGACCAGGTTGATGACGCCCGGCGGAAGACCGGCCGCTTCCAGCAACCGCATGAGGAGCACGGCCGAGTAGGTCTGCGTGGGTGAGGGCTTCCACACGACGACGTTGCCCATCAGCGCGGGCGCGGTCGGGAGGTTGGCGGCGATCGCGGTGAAGTTGAACGGGGTGATCGCGTAGACGAACCCTTCGAGCGGCCGGTGGTCGGACCGGTTCCACACGCCGGGTTCGCTGATCGGCTGCTCGGCGAGGACGCGCCGGGCGTAGTGCACGTTGAAGCGCCAGAAGTCGACGAGTTCGCAGGGGCTGTCGATCTCGGCCTGCTGGACGGTCTTGGACTGGCCGAGCATGGTCGCCGCGAGGATCGTCTCCCGCCACGGCCCGGACAGCAGGTCGGCGGCCCGCAGGAAGATCGCGGCCCGGTCGTCGAACGACAGCGCCCGCCAGGCGGGGGCGGCCTCCAGCGCGGCGGCGACGGCGTCCCGGGCGTCGTCCTCGGTGGCGTTCCCGAGGGTCCCGAGCACGGCGGCGTGCCGGTGGGGCTGCACGACGGCGACCTTGGCCCCGCCGCCGAGCCTCCGGCGTCCGCCGATCGTCATGGGCAGATCGATCGGCGTCTCCCCGGCGAGTTCGGCGAGCTCGGCCTCAAGCCGGGCGCGCTCGGGGCTGCCGGGGGCGTATCCCCGCACCGGCTCGTTCACCGGCGTCGGGACGTTGGTCACGGCGTCCATGAAAGGAGATCCTCCTGGTCAGCGGGAAACGAACGAACGGAGAAAGAACGCGAGATTGGCGGGCCGCTCGGCCAGGCGCCGCATGAAGTAGCCGTACCAGTCGACGCCGTAGGGCACGTAGACGCGCATCCGGTGCCGCCGCGCCAACCGGTCCTGCTCGGCCACCCGCACCCCGTAAAGCATCTGGAACTCATAGGACCCGGGCGCCCTTTCCCCCGCCAGCAGGGACGCGATCTCAATGATCCGCGGATCATGAGTGGCGATCATCGGATACCCGTCCGCGCCCATCAGCGTCCGCAGCCCCCGCACATAAGCGAGATCGACCTCACGCCGACCTTGAAAGGCCACTGAAACGGGCTCTGCATAGGCCCCCTTGACGAGCCGCACCCGCGACCCCGCCAAGTCCCGCAGATCACCCTCACTACGCCGCAGCATCGCCTGGACGGCAACACCCACCCACGGGAAATCGACCCGCAACTTGCCGAGGACTTCCAGCGTGGAGTCGACCGTCGTGTGGTCCTCCATATCAAGAGTGACCGTCATCCCAACACGCTCAGCAGCAGCACAGATATCCCGTGCATGGTCAAGCGCAAGCCCTTCGGACAGCCCCAGTCCAAGCGCCGACAGCTTCAAAGAGACATCGGCACCCTCAGAAAGCCGCCCCTCCTCAAGCACCGACATCAAGCGCAGATAGGCGTCCCGCGTATCCCGCGCCTGCCCGACCTCAACGGTGTCCTCACCAAGATGATCGAGGGTGACCGCGACCCCACCCCCGACCAGAGCCTCGACGACACGAACCGCCGCCTCAAGGTCGTCACCAGCGACGAACCGGTCGACGACCCCCTTGGTCAGAGGCACGGACGTCACCACGTCACGCATCCGCCGACTACGCGCGGCGGCAAGAAGCACAGGGTTCGGCATCGGGAACCTCCAGCACGAGGAACACTCCGCACGCTAGAAGCCCCCGACGCCCACCCCTATAGTCAAATGCAACTTCCAGGCCCCAGCATCTTCATACAAACGTACGATGGACCTCATGGACGACCTACAGGAGATCGCGGAACACGCGGCCGGCCTCCTCCAGGCCCCCGCGACCTTGGAGGACCGCGACTTCCACCTGGTCGCCTACGCCGCCCACGGCGACACCATCGACCCCGTACGGCTGGACTCGATCCTGCGCCGCCGCGCGACGGGCACCGTCCGGGCCCGCTTCGAAAGCCACGGCATCGCCCGCGCCAAGGGTCCCGTCCGCATCCCGGCCGACCCCTCCCTGGGCCAGCTGGGCCGCCTGTGCCTGCCCGTGCGCTGGAACAACGTCACCTACGGCTACCTCTGGCTCCTGGACGACGAGGAACGCATAACCCCCGACCAGGCAGCCGAAGCGATGCCCCTCTGCGACCGCGCCGCCCTCCTCATGGCCCGCCAGGCCAGGGAACGCGACGACCTGGGCTGGAAGGTAGCCGACCTCCTCTCAACCCACCCGGAGCCCCGCACCCGAGCAGCCGACGACCTGACAGGGATAACGGCCCCACCCTTCACAGTCGCGGTCCTGCGAACCCCAAGCCCCGAACCACTGAACCCTTGGCTGCTGCCCCACTCGGTCCTGACCACGTTCTGGCAACGAGACCACGTCCTACTGATCCCGGCCACGACCTCGACCCCGACCACCCTCGACCGAGCCCGCCTGCTCCTGGAAGAACGCAACGCCCCCGTCCAGATAGGCGTCCACTCCCCCTGCCCGACCCTCGACGACGTCCACGAAAGCTGGCAACGCGCCCGAGTGGCAGCCCGCGTCGCCACCCCAGGCGAAACCCGCGACTGGAACACCCTGGGCGCTCTCCG
>NZ_SMKB01000395.1:0-3709 GCF_004348575.1 Actinomadura sp. 7K534 | reverse complement strand
GCACCCACCCGGCCCCCAGAGCGACGAGAAACGGCCAGACCGTCCCGAGATACCCAGTAAGGGACGCAGCCCCCTCATGCGTGGCACGCCCGATGGCAACGAACACGAGCACGCAGCAAACATCCAGCAACCCCGCCACGCCAGTTCGCATATTCACAGCGTATTGCCCAGGGGGAGCGACCCTGGAACCCCCCATTGCGCACGGGGCGCCGTTTCCCGATCCGCTGGCGCGTCTCGTGAAACGGCGCCGCGTGCGTCGGGTCGTGCGACCTCCGGCGCTTGGGGCGCCTCCGGCCGCACGACCCGTGAGGTGATCATTCAGGTAGGTGGGCGTGGCGGTGCAATGGAAGCTTCAAGCAGTGGCGTGCTCTTCCCTGGCGACAGTGCCCGCGACCGGACCGCGACCGCCGGGTAGGAGGGCACGTGCCAGGACCGCGGGGCGCATGAGCGCCGTCGGCGGGTCTAGGAGGCCGACGACCCGGAAGAATTGCTCCCCTACCCCCGCATCGTGGGCTGCGGCAGCCTGGACGCGGTCCACGTAGGCGTTCATGATCTTGATGGCGGGGCTGCGGCGGCCCTCCACCTCCGGCAGGGACAGGTCCGCCGCGACCGCCATGCGCCAGGGGTCGTCGAGCGTCTTCGCGACCGCCCGGAAGTACCGCCGGGCCAGGCCGTGCGGACCCTCCCGCATGGAGCGGCGCAGTGCCTCGGCCTCCAGGCCGGCCACCGTCATGCCCTGGGCGTAGATCGGGTTGAAGCTGCACAGGGCGTCGCCGGTGACCACGAGCCCTTCGGGCAGGTTCCGTACCTTCTCATAGCGGACGCGCAGGTCCGACGAGTACCGGTGCGTGGCGATGCCGCCGAGCGGCTCGGCCGTGCGGATCGCCTCGTAGACGTCCGGCGGCGCGAGTTCCCGCGCGAAGGCGAGGAAACCGTCGTCGTCGGCCGGCGGACGCCGGTTCAGCCCGGCGACGGTCAGCAGGTACCGGTCGCCTTCGACGGCGACCAGCGCCATGCCCGCCGACCGCCCCGGCCGCGGTCCCACGACGACGGCCCTGCCGATCCGCGCGGCGAGCGCCGGACGGATCGGGCGCGAGGCGTAGCCGACACCAATGTTGATCTCTTCGCGGGGCACGGGACCGTACCCGAGCCGCTCCAGCCAGTACCGGGTGCGGCCGGCGCGTCCCATCGCGTCGACGACGAGGTCGGCGCGGAGTTCCTCGGCGGCGCCGCCGACGCTCCTCGGCATGACCTGCACGCCGGTGATCCGGCCCGGCCCGCCGCTGAGCAGCCCGACGACGTCCCGCCCGCAGGCGAACCGCACGCCGGGGAGCGCCGCGACCCGCTCGCGGACGGCCCGCTCCAGGAACGGGCGGCTCGCCTGGATCGCCCGTTCCGTACCGGCCCGCCGCAGGAGCGTGCGGCCGCCCATGACGAACCGGTGGTCGGTCCCCGGGTCGGCGACGACCGCGCCGCCGTCGACCAGCTCCCGTTCCAGGCCGGGGAAGAAGTCCTCCAGGGTCCGCTGCCCGCGCGGCAGCAGGACGTGGGCGTGCCTGCCCTGCGGGACGCCTTTGCGCGCCTCCCTGGTCAAGGCGCCGTCGCGCTCCATGATCGTGACCCGCTCGTACGCCCCGGTCAGGGCCCGCGCGGCGAGCAGTCCCGCCATGCCGGCGCCCAGGACCACCGCGTGCTCTCCGATGACTCGCATCTCGTGCCTCCCGATGTCGGTCGATGAGGCGACGATGCGGCGGGCCGCTGTCCACCCGCCAGGCCACTAGCCGTCCACTCGGTGGCCGTTTCCTCCGTAGAGCTCGCGTTCCCAGAGCCATCCGGCGATCCGCTCGACGGCCCGGTTGCGGTGCCGCCGGTAGGTGCTGAACGGCAGCCCGAGCATCTCGGCGGCGCGTTCCTGTGTCGGGGCCGGGCGGAGGAACGTCCGGTCGGCGACTCGGTGCAGCGATTCCTCGCGGGGGTCGTCCCGCAGCGTCGCGGCGGCCTCCTCGATGAGCCCGCGCAGCTCCCCGGCGGGGTCGTCGGCCCCGCGCACGAGCCGGGACCGCAGCAGGGGGTTGCCGGCGAGCCGGTCGGCGCGGTGCAGGTCGCGCAGCGCGGCGCGGACGGCGTCGGCGAACTCCGGTTGCGACAACACCAGTTCGGGTGGGCCGGCCGCGGTGACGGGGGCTCCGAGTTCGCGTTCGGCCGTCAGCGCGAGCCACTCGTCGACGCCGAGGACCCGCCAGTCGTGGGCGTACACGTCGTAGCGGTGCCCGCCGATCCGGAAGGCCGCCTCGGGCGCGTGGTGGAAGTCGAAGAAGGACAGCAGCGGGTCCCAGTACTCGCGCTCCGAGGGGACGGCAACGAGGTCCCACGCCTTGCGCGCCCCGGTGATGATCTCCTGCCCGTGCCAGAGCCGGATCATGGTCTCGGACCGGGTGGGCCGCGCGCCCGGCTCGGTGTCCACGAAGAACCGCCAGGCCATGACGCTCTCCCCGGGCCGCGGCGGCCCGTGCCGCAGCACGTGCTCCCACATCGCCCGCGCGCCCGGATCGTCCCCGATGCCGTCCTCGCTCAGCTCCACGTACGCCGCGGCCCCGAACGGTTCGCCCGTCCCGTCCCGGAACACCCCGAACGCCGCGGGCTGCCGCTCGATCCACCGCGCCGCGCAGGCGGCCTGTGCCTCGCCCTGCAGCTCGCGGGTCATGGCGAGCACGGTCTCGGCGTCGCCGGGCCGCAGCCCGGTGGCGGACAGCTGCCCGAGCCCGGTGAGCCGCCAGTACCCCTTGACGATGGGGTGGTCCCTGCTGAGGAACATGATGTCCGCGACGGTCTGGTGCCTGACGCGCTCGTCGTCGGCGGACCTCCGCGCCCGCTCGACGAAGTGGCCCCGCAGCCGCCGGTGCAGCCCCGCGTACCCGTCCGGGTCGCGCCAGCGCAGATCGGCGTCCAGGATGTCCCGCACCACGTCGTGCGGGAACAGCCCGAACTCCCGCTCCTCGACGAACGACAGGGTTCTCAGCCAGTGGAAGAGCGTCCCGGCGTCGTCGCCGAGCATGCCTCGGAGCAGTTCCTCGGTCGTGAACCGCGCGTGCGCACAGATCTGGAGTGCCTCCGCGTGCCGGGGGCCGGGCACCTGGTCGACGAGCCGAGCCAGCAGCGCCCGAACGATGTCGGGCGCCGCGCGAAGCGCCCCGGGCACCTCCTCCTGCCGCTGCACCATGTCCACGAGCAGCGCAAGGGTGAGCGGATGCCCGTGCGCGAGCTCCAGCATCCGCTCGTGCAGCTCTCCCGGGACGCCTTCAACGGAGAGATAGTCCCTGGTCTCCGACGGACTGAGGTTGCGCACGGACACCACACGCAGCAACTCGTGCCAACCGGCGTCGGCGATCCACCGGGCCGAGGGCGCGTCCCGTCCGGCGAGCACGACGACGGTGTCGGCGGGCAGCCCCGGAACGAACTGCTCCCGGATCCAGTCGTCGAGCGGAGCGAGCATCTCGTAGGTGTCGACGAGCACCGCGTACCGCCCCGCCCCCAGCGCCTCCACGGCCCGCAGAAAGGCCGACGCCTCGGGCGTGAGGGCCCGCGCGTCCACGAGCACCGGAGTGACCCCGGCCTGCCGCGCGGCCTCCGCCATCTCCCCGAGCAGCGCACTCTTGCCGACCCCACCGGGCCCATGCATGAAGAGAACGGCGAACGCCCCGTCCGAGAG
>NZ_SMKB01000394.1:0-3711 GCF_004348575.1 Actinomadura sp. 7K534 | reverse complement strand
GGGGACTAGGGTTCCGCCGCCGGGGCGCGCCGCCCCGGCGCGGGCTCGGCCCCTGCGCCTAGACGAGGTTGGCGACGAGTTCGGTGACGGGCTTGCGGCGGCCCGTGTAGAAGGGGATCTCCTCGCGGGTGTGCAGCCGCGCCTTGGCGCCGCGCAGGTGGCGCATCAGGTCGACGATGCGGTGCAGCTCGTCGGCCTCGAACGCCAGCATCCACTCGTAGTCGCCGAGCGCGAACGCCGACACCGTGTTGGCCCGGACGTCGGGGTAGTCGCGCGCCATCTTGCCGTGCTCGGCGAGCATCGCGCGGCGCTCGCCGTCCGGGAGCAGGTACCACTCGTAGGAGCGCACGAACGGGTAGACGCACACGTAGGCGCGGGGCTCCTCGTCGGCGAGGAAGGCCGGGATGTGGCTCTTGTTGAACTCCGCCGGGCGGTGCAGCGCCATCTGCGACCACACCGGCTCGCTGGCGCGGCCGAGCGCCGTGCGGCGGAACCGGGTGTAGACCTCCTGGAGGTCGTCGGACGTGGGCGCGTGCCACCAGAACATGTAGTCGGCGTCCGCGCGAAGCCCGGCGACGTCGTAGGCGCCGCGGGTGGTCACGTCCTTCTCGGCGACCTGGTCGAGGAGCTCCTGGACCTCGGCCGCGTCCTGCTCGCCGAGCGTCCCCGGGCTCGTGACCCGGAAGACCGACCACATGGTGTAGCGGATGACGTCATTGAGTTCGCGTGCCTTCGGCTTGCCCGCCGGCTGCGTCATGGTCTGCTCCTTCTCGGCTGCGCAGATGGTCCAGTACCCGGGTGGCCGCCGCGCGCGCGGAAGCGATGCACGCGGGGATGCCCAGGCCGTCGTAGGCCGCGCCCGCGACGGCGAGCCCCGGCTCCCCGGCGACCGCGGACCGGACCCTGGCCACGCGGTCGGCGTGGCCAACGTTGTACTGCGGGAGACCGCCGCCCCACCGGGTCACCCGGGTCTCGGCGGGCAGCTCGGTGACGCCGCAGGTCGCGGCTAGCTCGGCCATCGCGGTCGCTGCCAGCTCCGCGTCGGTCCGCTGGAGCGCCCGCTCGTCGCCGAACCGGCCGATGGAGCAGCGCACCGCGATGACCTCGGGGTCGCGGTCGCGCAGATGGGGCCATTTTACCGAGCTGAACGTGACGGCCTTGACCCCCCGCCCGCCGTTCTCCGGCGCGCTCTCCACGGCGGGGACGAGGTAGCCGCTGCCCTTCGGGAGCCGCGGGAACGCGGTGGCCCGGTACGCGAGCGTGATGATCGCCATGCTGGCGTACTCGATGCCCTCCAGTTCCCGGGAGGCGTCGGGGACGTCCTCCTTGAGCAGCCGCGAGGCGGGAGCCGCGGGCACGGCGATCAGCACCGCGTCGGCGTCGAGGTGCTCGGGGGCGCGGGTGGGGCCGATGGTGAGGCGCCATCCGTCCGGGCGGCGGCGCAGCTCGCGGACCGTCGCGCCGGTGCGGATCGTCCCGCCGGCGGCGGTGACGTCGGCGGCGACCAGGTGCGGGAGCGTGCCGAGGCCGTCCGGCAGCGTGGCGAAGACCGGGCCGGGGTCCTTCGGCGCGGCGTCCCGGATGCCCTGGACGGCCTGGAGCAGCGAGCGGTGGGAGCGCGCGGCGGCGGCGACCGCGGGCAGCGTCGCGTCGAACGACAGCAGCTCGGCGCGCCCGGCGTACACGCCGCCTAGCAGCGGCTCGACGAGGCGGTCGACGACCTCGCGGCCGACCCGGGCCCCGATGAAGTCGGCGACGGACACGTCGGCGCCGCGCCGCGTCTCGGGCAGGACGAGGTCGAGCGGGACGCGCGCCAGCCCGCCCGGGGAAAGCACCCGGGAGGCCGCCAGCGCCCGCAGGTCGGACGGGACGCCCATGACCTGCCCGGCCGGGATCGGCCGCAGCTCGCCGCGGCTGTAGATCGACGAGGAGGTGGTGCCGGGGTTGACCAGCTCGCCGGACCGGCCGAGGGCCGCGACGAGGTCGAGCCCCTCGGGGCGGCGGGCGAGCATCGACTCGGCGCCCTCGTCCACCGGGATCCCGGCGATCTCGCTGACCCGCAGCTTGCCACCGATGCGGGGAGAGCCCTCCAGCACGGTCACCCGCACGCCGTCGCGGGCGAGCATGCGCGCGGCGGCGAGACCCGCGATGCCTCCACCGACGACGACGGCATGGGACCTGTCCATGTCCCCAAGCCTCCCAGACGCGCCGCCGGAGCGCGCACCGGGGCAGGGCGGCGCGGCGCGGCCGATTCGTTGCCCGGATGACAAGATCCCAACACTGTGCCAGTGGATACTGGCATGCATGAACTCCTGGAAGACCTCCCTCAAGGCCGCGGGGGCGCTGGCCACCGCCGCCGTCCTGGCCGCAGGGCTCGGCGCACCCGCCTCCGCCGACACCCGCGGCGGCTTCGAACGGGTGTCCCTGCCGTTCTTCTGGCCGAACAACTACCTTCGCGACCTCGACGCCGCCTCACCAGACAGCGTCTGGATCACCGGGGTCCAGGGCGAGCTGACCTTCCTCACGGGCCCCTTCACCAGCACGACCATCCCCGGCAATCCGGTCGTGCGGCGCTGGAAGAGCGGCGCCTGGGTCGAGTACGACCTCGAGAACCTGCCCAGCAGCGCCACGATCAACGATGTCGACGCCGTCGGCCCCGAGAACGTGTGGATCAGCGGTGCCAGGTACGGTGCCGGGGCGAGCGTGACGGGCCCCTACCTGGCGCGCTTCACCGGCTCGCGGTTCGAGGAGGTGGAGATGCCGCCCGGCGGGAGGGGCACCACCCTCACCGCGAGCGAGGCAGGAGTCTGGGTGACCAGGAGCGGGACCGTCTACCGCCGGACCGGCGAGACCTGGACGCAGATCACCACCCAGCCGGACGTCTACCAGCTCGGGTCCTACATCCGGGCCGACGATGACATGTGGCTCATCGGCACCCCGGACGAGACGGACCGAACGGTCGTGGCGTACCACTGGGACGGGCAGACCTGGACGAGCGTGCCCTGGCACGAGCCCTCCAGCGGCGGCACCGGTATCAGCGACATGATCGCCCTCTCCCCCACCGACGCCTGGGCCACCGGCACCGACTACAGGACGTCGCCGGCCACGCCCGTCCTGATGCACTGGGACGGCACCGCTTGGACGAGCGTCACCCCGCCGTCCGGGCTCAACGCGCTCACCAGAATCGTCAAGGGCGAGGACGGGACGCTGTGGGCCCTCGGCCACTCTCTCGACGAGCCCGCCAAGCCCGGCCTGCTCCGCTACAGCGCCGGAACATGGGAACGCGTCCCGACCACGGCCGTCCCGAACCGGACCAACATCTACGCGACCGCGCTGGCCGTCGTCCCCGGCACCGGCGCGCTGTGGACGCTCGGCGACGTCAACATCGGCGGCCCCGTCGTCCTCAGGGACGGCTGACGGCCCGAACCCGCACCCGTACCCCATGACGCCGCGCCCGTGATCAGCGTGTGCCCGCTTCGTGCCCGTATCGCGATCCGTCCCGAGGAACGGTGATTTGCATCACCTCGTCCAAGCCGCATGGGGATTGTGAGAAGCGTCAGGCACGTGACATGGGCGTTCGTCGTCCTTCTGCTCGCCGGGGTGCTGGCCGCGTGCGGGGGCGGCGGCGACGGCGGCTCGGAGAGCGCGGACTCCGCGGCCCGCGCCCCCGCCGCCACGAGCGGGGACCGCGACGCCGGGGCGGGGTCGGCC
>NZ_SMKB01000393.1:0-3771 GCF_004348575.1 Actinomadura sp. 7K534 | reverse complement strand
GGAGCGGGGACCTTGCGGTCGGCGGCGGGCCGTTCCGTGCCGGGCTTCGCCTCCGGTCCGTCCTCGTGGGGGGTCTCGTCGGACACGCCGCTCTCCTCTTCCGTCCTGCTCTCCCGGGGCACCCGTCCGGAGCCGCGGACAGTGCGCTACTGGGTCAGACGACGGAAAGCCTAGAGGCGTTTCCGCTGCCTCTAGGCTTTCCCGTCACATGTCGGCCGCGTCAGGCGGCCGGCCGGATCACTCCTGCCACCAGTCCTCGTCGTCCTCGTCGGACTTCTTGGCCTGGGCGGCCTGCTTGGCGGGCGCGGCCTGCTTCGCCTGCTGAGCGGGCTGCTGCCGGGGCGGCTCGGCCTGCTGCGGGGCCGGCTTGGGCTCGGCCGCGGGGATCGCGGCCGGCTCCGGCGGCGCGGCCAGCTCGGCGTCGCCGCCCAGGTTCGGGGCGACACCGCCGATCAGCTGACGCAGCTGGTTGAGGTGGCTGGTGATGCTGTCGCGCTGGCGCGTGAGCTCGTCCACCTGGCGCTGCGCGGCCGTCCGGACGCGGTCGGCCTCGGCCTTGGTCTCGGCGAGCAGCTGCTCGGCCTGCGCCTTGGCCTCGGCGATGACGTTGTCCGAGTTCTTGCGCGCGTTGGCCATGAGCTGCTTGGCGTGCGAGTCGGCCTCGCGCCGGGTCTGCTCGGCCTGCTGGGTGGCCTTGGCGGCCCGCTGCTCGGCGGACGCGGCGCGCTGCTCGGCCTCGGCGACGAGCTTCTGCGTGGCGGCCTGGGCGGCCGAGTGGCGCTCGGCGTCCTGCCGGTCGGCCTCCTCGCGGCGGGCGGCGAGCTGGATCTCGAACTCGGCCTCGGCCTGGGCGCGCTGGGCCTCGCTCTCCTCCAGGATGCGCTGGGCCTGGGCCCGCATCTCGTCGGCCTGCCGCTTGGCCGTGGTGAGGATCTCGTCCCGCTCGCGCTTGGTGGACGCGCGCAGCTGCGCGACCTCGCGCTCGGTGGTGGTGCGCAGCTTCGCGATCTCCCGCTCGGCCGCGGCGCGCTTCTCGGCGACCTCGTGGTCGGCGGTCGCGCGCAGCTTGGCGACCTCGCGCTCGGTCGTGGAGGTCAGCTCGTCGGCCTCGCGGCGGGCGGAGGTGCGGACCTCCTCCGCCTCGCGCTCGGCCGCGTTGCGCATGTCGTCGCCCTCGCGCTGGGCGTTGGCGCGCAGTTCCGCGGCGTCGTTCTCCGCGGTGGCGCGCTGCTCGGCGGCGTCGACCTTGGCGGCGGCCTTTATCTCGTTCGCCTCGGAGCGGGCGGCCTGCACGAGCTCGGTGGCCTGTTCCTCGGCGAGCCTGAGCAACTGCTCGATGCGCGCGCCTAGACCGGAGTACGTGGGGCGTTCCTGCTCCTGCAGCTGACGATGGGCGTCCGACAGCTCCCGCTGCAGGGCCTGGGTCTGCTCGCGGGTCTGCCGGACCTCGTTGTCGAGCGACTTGATGTGCTCGTCGACCTGGTGCCGGTCGTAGCCGCGGAGCACCACGTCGAATTCGCGCGGGGGCGTGTCTTCAAAGAAGTTGCTGAGCTGGGCGTCGATGTCGGACTGCATGTGGCTCAATCCTGATGTGACGGGGCTACGGGTAGTTCCGGGGACCGGTTGATCGCCTGGCATGACGGGCGCAGTGCCCCAGACCTCTTCCGGCGAATGAAGCGTACTCCGGACACTGCCGTGTTGGGGGCTCATCTTGACGCGCTGCGTGTTTTGTCCCTTTTATGGCCCTCGTCTCCGGGTCGGTTCCGGCGCAGGTACGCGCCCCACAAATGCACCAGATGTGGCGGAACGGTCACAGAGCGGCAGTCAAAGGCCCGCCGCCCGTCACCGTGATATCGAACACGTCACGATCCGGTCGCGCCCCTGCGGCGGCGGGCCCTGAAGATCATGCGGCCCGATCAGCGCTTCTGCACCAGCTCGGTGAGGACGCCGTGGCAGTCCTTGGGGTGCAAAAAGTTGATCAAGGATCCCATGGATCCGTTGCGCGGCGCGTCGTACAGGACGCGGACGCCCTTGCCCGCGATGCCGGCCGCCTCGTCCTCGACCGTCCCGTCGGTCCCGAACGCGATGTGGTGCACGCCCTCGCCGTTCTTCGCGAGCCACTTGGCCACCGGCGAGTCGTCCCGGATCGGCTCGATCAGCTGCAGGTAGCTCGCCGCCCCGTCGCCGGTGTCGTTGATCTTGAGCATGCACTCCCGGACGCCCTGCTCCTCGTTCACCTCGAAGTGGGCGTCGGTGAAGCCGTAGGTGGCCTTGTAGAACTTGACGGTGGCGTCCAGGTCGTGACAGGCGATACCGATGTGGTCGATACGGGTCAGCATGGGCTTTCTCCCTACTCGGGCGGACAGGCGGGGGCGAACTGAACCGGACGAGGTTCTCCTGGGTATGGTGGCAAACGTCGCCGCAGCACCACCCTGGAGGCCCCCACATGACCACGTCCGTGATCGTCGCCGGAGCACGCACCCCCATCGGGCGCCTGACGGGCTCGCTGAAGGACTTCTCCGCCGCCGACCTCGGAGCGCACGCGGTCAAGGCGGCGCTGGAGCGCGCCGGGATCACCGGCGACCAGGTGCAGTACGTGATCCTCGGCCAGGTCCTCCAGGCGGGCGCGGGGCAGATCCCGTCCCGGCAGGCGGCCGTCAAGGCGGGCATCCCGATGAACGTCCCGTCGATCACGATCAACAAGGTGTGCCTGTCCGGCCTGGACGCGATCGCGCTCGCCGACCAGCTGATCAGGGCCGGCGAGTTCGACGTCGTCGTCGCCGGCGGCATGGAGTCGATGACGCAGGCCCCGCACCTGCTGCCGAAGTCGCGCGGCGGCTACAAGTACGGCTCCGTCGAGGTCCTCGACCACATGGCCTACGACGCGCTGACGGACGCGTTCGACGGCGTCTCCATGGGCGAGTCGACCGAGCGGCACAACGCGAAGCTGGACATCTCCCGCGAGGAGCAGGACGAGTTCTCCGCCCGCTCCCACCAGCGCGCCGCCGAGGCCGTCAAGAACGGCCTGTTCGACGACGAGATCGCGCCGGTCGAGATCCCGCAGCGGCGCGGCGAGCCGGTCGTGTTCTCCACCGACGAGGGCGTGCGCGGCGACACCACCGCCGAGACCCTCGCGAAGCTGCGCCCCGCCTTCAGCAAGGAGGGGACGATCACGGCAGGCTCGTCCTCGCAGATCTCCGACGGCGCCGCCGCCGTCGTGGTGATGTCCAAGGCCAAGGCCGAGGAGCTCGGGCTGACGTGGCTGGCCGAGATCGGCGCGCACGGCAACGTCGCGGGTCCCGACAACTCGCTGCAGTCCCAGCCGGCCAACGCGATCAAGCACGCGCTCGGCAAGGAGGGCCTGGACGTCGCCGACCTCGACGTCATCGAGATCAACGAGGCGTTCGCCTCCGTGGGCATCCAGTCGATGCGCGACCTCGGCGTCGGCCCGGACAAGGTCAACGTCAACGGCGGCGCCATCGCCCTCGGCCACCCGGTGGGCATGTCCGGCGCCCGCATCGTGCTGACCCTGGCCTACGAGCTGAAGCGCCGCGGCGGCGGCCTCGGCGCCGCCGGCCTCTGCGGCGGCGGCGGCCAAGGCGACGCGCTGCTTATTCGTGTTCCGACCCGAACCCTCGCCTAGCTGTACTGCCCTGACAGGTTGGTGACGCGGCTGGCGGGGGGTTGGCCTGCTAGTGCGGTGTGGCCGCGGTGGTGGTTGTAGATGTGCAGCCAGGGTGCGAGGGCGGCGCGGCGTTGGGTTTCTGAGGT
>NZ_SMKB01000392.1:0-3857 GCF_004348575.1 Actinomadura sp. 7K534 | reverse complement strand
GCCCCACCCACCCGATGCCGCCGCCCGCGGCCCGGCTCCGCGCGCCGACCGGCCGGCCGCGGGCGGCACGGAGGGCTTCGCCATGTCCGTCCAGTACCAGCTCCTCGCGTTCCTCTCCACCGGCGTCTACTTCGCCGGGCTGGCCTTCTTCAAGAAGGCCGCGGTCGAGATGCCTCCACTCCAGGGGAGCCGTCCCTGGCACCTGGCCCGGACCCTGCTCACCAGCGGGACCTGGGTCACCGGCGCGGCCGTGCTCGGCGCGGGAGCCGCCGTCCAGGTGGCGGCGCTGACCGGCCTGTCGCTGTCCGAGGCGCTGCCGCTGTTCCTGGCCGGGCTGGGCGTGCTGGTCGCCCTCGCCGTACTGGTCCTCGGCGAACGGCTCACCGCGCGCGAATGGGGCTGCGCGGGACTGCTGGCCGCGGCGGCCGTCCTGCTCCTGAGCGCCACCCCGGGGGACGACGCCGCGGCCGGCGGCGAAACGCCTCCGGCGCCGCTGGTCGTGGCCGTCGCCCTGCCCTCGCTGCTGGTGCCCTGCATCATGTTCCTGGCGAGCGACCGGGCCCGCAGAGGCGCCCACGCCCGGCCGCTGACGGGCGTCGCGCTCGCCATCAACGTGGGGCTGCTCACCGGAACCAACGAGCTGATGCTGCGGGGGGCCGCGCCCCTCGCCGACGAGCCCGGCGCCCTTGCCGGGACTCCCCACCTGTACATCTTCGCGGTCGCGGCGCCGCTGGCGATGGGCCAGCTCCAGATCGCGCTGCAGCGCAGCCGCCTGGTGGTCGTGGGGCTCGTCGCCACCGCGACGGCGAAGACCTACCTGCTCCTCCTGGCCACGCCCCTCTACGGGGACCCGTGGCCTTCCGAAGGCGACCGGGCGGCACTGGCCCTGGCGCTGACGATCCTGGCCGTCGCCGCCGTCCCGCACCACGAACCCCGAGACACCGCACCCCGAGATTCGGCCGCACGACCGGAAGGAACGCATGGACCGCATGGACCACCAGCGCCTGCAGCACCCCGCCTGGATGTCGAAACCTCCGTGGCCCCTCGTCCTGCGTCATCTGGCCCATGGGGACATCCGGGCGACTCCCGCGCAGCTCACGGTGTTCCGGTCGTTCGCCGAGGCGGGTGACCCGCCGGCGGACGCGGTCGCGGAGATGATCGCGCGGCTCCCCGGGGGCACCGGCCGGCGGCTGTTCGAACGCGCACTGCACGAGGGCATCGACGCCGTCGAGGACCCGCCGCGCGAGCTGGTGGACTTCTTCGCCGAGGTGGACGCCGTCCCGTACTGGGTGGACGCCGACCGGCTCGAACGCGGCGCCCGGGTCATCGCCCGCACCGGCCTGCTCGGGCTCGCGGTGGTGATGCCGTGCACGTCCCTCTACGGCGGCTACCTGGCCTCCCGCGCCAACAAGACCCTCGTCCGCACCGGCGACCTCGACTCCATGGCGCCGCGCCGGCTGGCCGAGACGGCGAGCTGGTGGGTGGACGCCACCACCCCCGGCGGGCTCGGTCGGTTCGACACCGGCTTCAAGCAGACGCTCCGGGTCCGCGTCATGCACGCGCAGGTGCGCGCCGCGATGCGCCGCCGCGACGACTGGGACCACGAGGCGTGGGACGCGCCCATCAACCAGGTCCAGATGACCGGGACCCTGCTGCTGTTCTCCCTGGTGATGCTGCTCGGCTCGCGCGCCCTCGGGCTCCGGTTCTCCGCCGCCGACCGGGCCTCGGCCATGCACTTGTGGCGCTACGTGGGCCACCTCATGGGCGTCCACCGCGACCTGCTCCCCGCCACGGAGGCCGACGCGTGGCGGCTGCTCTGGCTGGAGGGCGTCACCGAGTTCATGCCGGACGACGACTCGCGGCGGCTCGCCCGGTCGCTGCGGGACGCGGCGGCCCCGCTGCTGCTCCCGCCCCGCCTGAAGAACTCTCCCCTGGCCCAGCGCCTGCTGACGAACTACCTGTTCTCGTACAGCCGCATCGTCCTCGGCAAACGCAACGCCGACTTCCTCGGGGCGCCCGACCTGAAGGCGTACCGGGCCGCCGTCCTCGGCACCTCCACCGCCGTCTTCGCCCTGGAGAGCGTCCGGCGGGTGGTGCCCGCGGCCACCCGGTTGGGCGAACGCATCGGGCAGCGCCGCCGCACCGCGCTCGTCCAGCGCATGCTGCTCGAACAGCACGGCGACCGCACCCACAGCCGCATGGACGGCCGCAGCCCCGGGGGCCGGGCCCTCAAGGGCGTCTGACGTCGCGCCGGTGGCCCGATGTGGCCGATGGGTCGGGTGGGTCTGGGCAAGATCCCGAAAAGCGTTCATATTCCCGGTCATGATGGGCAAGCGCGTCTCGCGCACCGCAGTCGCCGCACTCGCGTTCGCCGTGGCCCTGGGTCTGATGGCGGCCCCGGCCCTCGGCCACGCCGAGCGCGAGGTCAGGTTCCCGGCGGGGACGGGCAAGGTCCCGACGTACCGCACGGCGCCGGCATCGCAGAGGCTCGTGGTGTGCAAACCGGAGTCCGCCGGGCTGATCGAAAGCTATACGGGGTGGTTGCGGACGCTCAACGAACGCCTCCTCGCCGAATGCTCGTACCGGCACATCCAGGCCGCGGTGAACGACGTCACCGAGCGCGGCACGACGATCTACGTGCTGCCCGGCACGTACCGCGAGGAGCCGAGCCGCGCCGACCCGAGCCCGGAGTGCGCCCCGCTGGAAGGGAAGGATCTGCTCAGCTACGCCGAGCAGTACGCCTGCCCCAACCTCCAGCAGCTCGTCGCCGTCTTCGGGGACGAGACACCGGACGACGACGACCGCACATGCGACAGCCCCCGCTGCGACCTCCAACTGGAGGGCACCGGCCGTGAGATGACCGACGTCGTCGTCGAGGGCGGCTTCAAGTCCGACGGGACGTGGGCGAAGCTCAACGGAATCCGCGCCGACCGCGCGGACGGCTTCTACCTGCGCAACATCACCACGCAGCTGTTCGAGTTCAACGGGGTGTACATCCTGGAGCAGGACGGCTTCGTGATCGACCGCGCGCTGGCCCGGTGGAACGAGGAGTACGGCTTCCTCACCTTCGCCAGCGACCACGGCCTCTACACCGACTGCGAGGGCCACGGCAACGGCGACGCCGGCATCTACCCGGGGTCGGCCTCACCGCTCAACGGCCGCCGCCATTCCATCGAGATCCAGCGCTGCGACTCCCACCACAACGCGCTCGGCTACTCCGGCACCGCGGGGGACTCCGTCTACGCGCACGACAACACGTTCCACCACAACTCGGCGGGCGTCTCGATGGACAGCGCCTTCCCCGGCCACCCCGGCCTGCCGCAGAACCACGCGACGTTCGAGAACAACCTGATCTACAGCAACAACGTCAACTACTACGGCAACGTCTGGGACGGCACCTGCGCCAAGCTCCCCCGGGACCGCGGACATGAACGCGGCGTCGTGTGCCCCGCCCCGCCGGTCCCGGTCGGAACCGGCCTCCTGCTGGGCGGCGGCAACGACAACAACTACGCCCACAACCGCCTGTACGACAACTGGCGCAGCGGCTTCCGGCAGATCTGGGTGCCGGCTCCGCTCCGCGGCGAGAACGACCTGCTGAAGTTCCGCGACACCTCGCACCGCAACCGCTACACCGGCAACGCCTTCGGCGTCGCGCCGGACGGAAGGGTCCTGCCCAACGGCCTGGACATCTGGTGGGACGAGCAGGGCGACGGCAACTGCTGGCAGGGCAACACCTCGTCCTGGGGAACGGTCAGATCCGACCCGGCCACCCTCCCGGACTGCGCCCGCCCGTCCGGCTGGACGATCTTCTCCCCCTTCGGCAACCTCCTGAAGGTCCTGGCCGCCCTCCCCTGCTC
>NZ_SMKB01000391.1:0-3903 GCF_004348575.1 Actinomadura sp. 7K534 | reverse complement strand
CCGCCAGACCGGCACCCCGGCCCGGTATCCGGCCGGCGTTCCCAAGGTCCCCTGCCCCTACCGCAACCCGGGACGCCTCACCGACGGCGGGCCGCTCGTCCAGGGGATGAAGGTCGCCATCACCGGCGACACCCGCACGCCCCGGGCCGAACTCGTGGCCAAGGCGTCAGCGGCGGGCCTGAACATGATGTCCACGGTCAGCCGCCACACCAGCGCTCTCGTGACGAACGCGCCGAGTCCCCCCAGCACCAAAACCAAGCGCGCCGAGGCCGAGGGCGTCCCGATCATCGACGAGGCCGCGTTCCTGCGCCTCCTCCAGGACGTGCGCCCCGGCACCTCCCACGAGCCGGCGACGAGCACCGCCCCGACGCCCCCGGCGGCACCCCGGGCCACCCGTCCCGCGCAACCGGCCAAGGCCCTGTCCGGCCGGCGCGTGCTGGTCGTGGGCGGCTCGCACCCGCGCGCCGCGGCGACCCGGACCCGCGTCACCGAACTGGGCGGCGCCGCCGCGGTGAACCTCTCCAACAGCGTCACCGACGTGGTCGTGCTCCCCGGCGGGGAGGAGGACCGCCGCATGCCCCGGATCCGCTCACTCGCCCTGCCGCTGCACGACGAGGCGTGGCTCTACGGGCCGACGTCCGCGCGCCCCGCCGAAGGCGAACCGGCGCCCGCCCACCCGGCACCGCTCGCCCTGCCCCGAGGCGGCGTGACCGACCTCCCCGTCACCCCGCACACGACCGCGTGGACGGTCACCGCGACCTGGGCGCACCAGACGGCCTGCGAGGTCGACATCGTGGCCTTCGCGCTGGACGGCGACGAGCAGGTGTCCGCCGACGAGGACTTCGTGTTCTACGGTTCGACCGAGACGCCCGGCGGGGCGGTCTCCCTCTCCGCCGACGGTCCCACCGAGCAGTCGATCAGCGTCGACACGGAAAGCCTCGACCCGTCCGTGCGCAAGGTGGTCATCGCGGCCGCGATCGACGGGACCGAGACCTTCGGGACGGTCGGCGCCATAGAGATCACCGCCGCCCCCGGCACCAGCGAGGCCCCGCTGGCCCAGGCCACCCTCGACGCGGCCACCACCGAACGCACGATGCTGCTGGCCGAGCTGTACCGCCGCGGCCCGTCCTGGCGCCTGCGCGCGATGGGCCAAGGCCACGACTACGGCCTGGCCGCCCTCGCCCGCGCCTACGGCGTAGACATCGACGACTAGGGAATGCCCCCCGAAATGCCCACCGGCAGGTAAACGAGGCCGAGGCGGGGAGCACGCTCCTGGAGGCGATGCACGAGCGCGTCCGCGCACGGTGGCCGGAACTGGAGACGGCGACGGCGCTGGTCGAGGAGGAGACGACGAAGGCGCTCGCCGAGCAGGCCGAGGGGGCGTTCGAGCTCGTGGTGGGCAGCCGCGGGCGGGGCGGGTTCGCCAGCATGCTGCTGGGGTCCACGAGCCGGCGGATGGCCTCCCAGTCGCCCGTTCCGGTCGTGATCGTCCGCGGGGAGCCCGACGATCGCGGCGAGGTCGTGGTGGGGGTCGACCTGTCGTGGGAGGGGGAGCGGGTTCTCGACTACGCCTTCGATGCCGCCGCGTTGCACGGCGCCCGGCTGCGGATCGTCCACGCGTGGACGGTGTACGGGATGCCCGTCGAGGCCGGCTGGGTGGTCGACGACGAGGCGGTGCAGCGCGAGCTGGTGGAACGGCTCACCACCGCCTACACGCCGCTGCGGGACAGGTACCCGCAGGTGGAGGTGGTCGAGGACGTCGTCATGGACCATCCGGTGACCGCGCTGGCCAATGCCTCGCGCGGCGCGCGCCTCGTCGTCGTGGGCGCCCACCACCGGCACTGGGACACGCTCCGGCTCGGTTCCGTCAGCCACGGTTCCGTCCACCACGGGGCCGTCCACCACGCGGAGTGCCCGGTCGCGGTCGTCCCGCACGGCGCCGCCGACGGCGGCCGACCGCCGGCGCCTTCCCGCGGGTGAGGACCTTCGTCCCGAAGATCGTGCGCCCTTTGGATCTACGGCCCAGGTGGGGGCCGGGATTGACTTGAGGCGAAGCGAAAAAGGCGACGCGATGGAAGGTGAGAGGCGATGGCACTCTCGGAGCACGAGACGCGTACGGGTCGGGGCACCCGGATCCGGGTGGTGGCCCCGAAGCCGCTGACCGAGTCGCCCGCGGCGCGGTACGTGTGGGCGGCGGCCCGGCTGGCGCTGGGCTGGATCTTCGCCTGGGCGTTCGTGGACAAGCTGTTCGGGCTGGGCTACGCGACCCCCGCGGACAAGGCGTGGATCGATGGTGCCAGCCCCACCGAGGGGTTCTTGGCCAACGCGCCGCAGGGCCCGTTCGCCGGCCTCTACAACGGCCTGGCCGGGGCGGCCTGGGCGGACTGGCTGTTCATGATCGGCCTGGCGGGCATCGGCGCGGCGCTGCTGCTGGGCATCGGGATCCGGATCGCCGCCGCGAGCGGCGCGCTGATGATGGTCCTGATGTGGTCGGCGGTCCTGCCCCCGGAGAACAACCCCTTCATGGACGACCACCTGATCTACGCGATCGTCCTGATCGGACTGGCCCTGGTCAAGGCCGGCGACACCCTCGGCCTGGGCGAACGGTGGAGCAGCACCCGCCTGGCCCAGCGCTTCCCCATCCTCAAGTGACCTGACTGAACCGCACGCCAAGGGCGTCCACCACGGTGGGCGCCCTTCGGCGTGTCCGGGGGAGCCTCAGCCGAGCGCCAGCACGTGGAGGACCATGCGGGCGGTGCCGCCGCCCTCATCCTCGGCGATCGCCAGCGCCGTGCCCACGTCGAGGTCGTCGAGCAGGGCGCGTGTCGCCGCGGCCTCCGCCGCCGGGGACGAGGCGCGGCGGCCCGCGCCGGCGCGGAGGGCGTCCAGGCGGGCGACGGCGGCGTCGAGGGCGGCGGGCGTGTAGTCCCAGTCGTCCCGCCAGGGGGCGGTGATCAGCATGAGCCGGACGGCGGTGGCGGGGCGGCTCTGCAGCAGCTCGGAGACCAGGACGAGGTTGCCGGTCGACTTGGCCATCTTGGCGCCCTCGCGGCAGACCATGCCGATGTGCAGCCAGGCGCGGGAGAACGGCCGCACGCCGGTCAGCGACTCGGTGAGCGCGGTCTCGTAGGCGTGGTGGGGGAAACGCAGGTCGGTGCCGCCGGAGTGCAGGTCGAGCGCGGGCCCGAACGTCGCCATGGCCATCGCGGCGCACTCGGCGTGCCAGCCGGGCCGGCCCGGGCCCCACGGGCCGGGCCAGGCGGGCTCCCCGGCATGCGACGGCCGCCAGACGGCGACGTCGAACGGGTGCTCCTTGCCCGGGTTGTCGGGCTCGTCGCCGTACTCGGCCATCAGCTCATGCGCCCGCTCGTCGCCGACCCCCGCGCGGCCGGGGACATCGGCGCCGCGGAAGTAGACCGCCCCGTCCCGGACATAGGCGTGGCCGGACGCGAGGAGCCCCTGGGCGAGCGCGACGACCTCCCGGACGTGGGTGTGCGCCCGAGGCCGGTGGTCCACCGGGTGGACGCCGAGCGCGTCGAGGTCGCGCTCGAAGTAGAACTGCTGGACGGCGGCGAAACTGTCGTACGGGCTGCCCGCCCGGTGCGCGGCCTGGTTCAGCACGTCGTCGACATCGGTGACGTTGCGGCAGACGCGCACCTCACCGCCCGCGTGCCGCAGGACCCGGGCGGCCACGTCGGCCCAGACGAACGTCCGGGCGTGCCCGAGGTGGGTCGCGTCGTACGGGGTGATCCCGCAGACGTACATGCGCGCCGGGCCCACGACCGGCAGCGGGCGCCCGCCGATCCGCAGTGTGCGGTCTGGTGCGTTGAGCTCCACTGGATTGTCGTACCCAGGGCGCGTCCGGGGGAAAGGTGAGGGTCAGGGCCGCCCGGGATGGAAGCC
>NZ_SMKB01000390.1:0-3925 GCF_004348575.1 Actinomadura sp. 7K534 | reverse complement strand
GGGTGGGGTAGGGGCGCCTGCGACGGTCACCGCGACCCGCTCCCGGGCGTCCCTTTCTTGGAGGATCATCGATGAAGGCTGTCACCTGGCACGGCAAGCGCGACGTCCGCGTGGAGAGCGTGCCCGACCCGGAGATCAAGGAGCCGGACGACGCGATCATCAGGGTCACCTCGTCCGGGATCTGCGGTTCCGACCTGCACCTGTACGAGGTGCTGGGGCCGTTCCTCAGCGAGGGCGACATCCTCGGCCACGAGCCGATGGGGATCGTCGAGGAGACCGGCTCGGAGGTCGCGCACATCAAGCCCGGGGACCGCGTCGTCATCCCGTTCAACATCTCCTGCGGCCGCTGCCACATGTGCGGCATGCAGCTCTACGCGCAGTGCGAGACCACGCAGGTCCGCGAGCAGGGCATGGGCGCGGCGCTGTTCGGCTACACCCGGCTGTACGGGCAGGTGCCGGGCGGGCAGGCCGAGTACCTGCGGGTGCCGCAGGCCCACTTCGGGCCGATCAAGGTGCCGGAGGGCCCGCCGGACGAGCGGTTCGTGTACCTGTCCGACGTGCTGCCGACCGCCCGGCAGGCGGTGGACTGGGCCGGCATCCCCGAGGGCGGGTCGGTCACCGTGCTCGGCCTCGGCCCGATCGGGCAGATGGCCGCCCGGATCGCGCGGCACCTGGGGCACCGGGTGATCGGCGTGGACTTCGTGCCCGAGCGGCTGGAGATGGCGCGGCGGCACGGCATCGAGGTGATCGACTCCGACGACGCCGACGACGTCCCGGACGCGGTCCGGCAGCTCACCGAGGGCCGCGGCACCGACTCGGTGATCGACGCGGTGGGGATGGAGGCGCACGGCTCCCCCGGCGCCAAGTTCGCGCAGACCGTCGCCGGGCTGATGCCGGGCAACAGCGGGGCGCCGCTGATGTCGCGCTTCGGGGTGGACCGGCTCGCCGCGCTCGGCACCGCGATCGAGGTCGTCCGGCGGGGCGGCACGATCGCCCTCATCGGCGTGTACGGCGGCATGACCGACCCGCTGCCGATGATGCGGATGTTCGACAAGGGCATCACGCTGCGGATGGGCCAGGCGCACGTCAAGAAGTGGATCGACGGCCTGATGCCGCTGGTCACCGACGACGCCGACCCGCTCGGCGTGATGGACCTGGCGACCCACCGGTGGCCGCTGGAGAAGGCGCCGGAGGCGTACGAGATCTTCCAGAAGAAGCAGGACGGCGCGATCAAGGTGCTGCTGCAGCCCTGACCGCCCGCGGGCGTCCCGATGATCGCGGACGGGACCCGCTCCTCTAGGCTTTTCGCGCCCCCGTGCGGAACCGGGGCGACGTCCCGAGCATGGAGGTGGGCCCGATGCACCCTTTCCGCGCGGCCATCGAGAAGGGTGACATCGACGCCCTCCCGGCGCTGCTGGCCGAGGACGTCACGTTCCTCAGCCCGGTGGCGTTCGCGCCGTACGAGGGGCGGCCGCTGGTGTCGGCGATCCTGCGCGCGGTGACGCGGGTGTTCACCGACTTCCGCTACGTCGGCGAGATCGGTGAGGAGCGCGACCACGCGCTGATCTTCAAGGCGCGGGTCGGGGACCGCGAGGTGCACGGCTGCGACTTCCTGCATCTGAACGACGACGGGCTCATCGACGAGTTCTGCGTCATGGTGCGCCCGCTGTCGGGGGCGAAGGCGCTCTCGGAGGCGATGGCGGTGGAGTTCGAGTCCGTCAAGCGGGAGCTGGGCCTGGCCTGACTGCGCGCCCTGGCCCTCAACGGGCCAGCCCGAGCGCGAGGTAGCTCGCGAAGGACAGCAGCATGTACAGGGCGGGCGCGAACGGCGGCCAGCGTGTCCGGCCGCGCGCGAAGGCCCAGGTGGCGGCGAGGGGCGAGGCCAGCGGGAGGAGGGCGGTGAGCGTCCACCCGGCGGGCGCCTGCGACCAGGCCGCGAGCAGGGCCGCGGACAGAGCCGGCACGGCCAGGGACGCCGCCGCCGTCCCGCGCACGCCGAGCGTCGTCACGTAGGTCCGCACCCCCGCCCGGGGCGCCCGGGTGAGCTTCCCGGCCAGTTCGGCGTGGCCGGCCGCGAGGACCACCACGGTGATCGCGACGGCCGCGGACCAGTCGGGACGCCGCCCGGACGCGTCCAGATACCCGGCGTACAGGTAGAGGTGGAGCAGCAGCGGCGCCGGAAGGCCGACCAGCAGGCTCCGGAACAGGTCGTCGGCCGAGGGACGGCCCCACCGCCGGTGAACGGCGATCGCTCCGGCCGCGTACGCCAGTTGGACGAGCAGGATGCCGGCCCGCCACGGCCACGCGGCGTTCAGCAGGAGCAGGACCACCGTCCCCGCGGCGTAGAGGACGACCAGGTCACGCGTCCGCACCGCACCCGACGCCAGCGGGCGGCGGGGATTGAAACGGCGGTCGTAGTCCAGGTCGCGGATGTCGTCCAGCGCGCGCATGAGCAGCAGGTCGACGAAGAGGGTCGCCGCCGCGACCGCCGTCCCCGCTCCGGGCCGCCACGCCGAAGCCTCCGGGTCGAGGGCGGCGAAGAGCCCGGTGACCCCGCAGGCCCACAGCGCCGCGAACGCCAGGGAGGGCACCGGCGGATGGCTCCCCCGGACGAACCGCGCCAGCCGCACGGCGCGCCCCCTCCCCGCGCGGGTCCGCTCTGGGCGGGGCCTCACCCGTCCCGTCCGGGGGTCCAGGTCACCGGGAGTCGCCAGAGGCCGCGGACGAACATGCGGTCGCGCCATTCGAGCCGGTCCGGGTCGACGGCCAGGGCGAGGTCCCCGAAGCGGCGCAGGAGCGCGGCGATCGCGACCTGCAGTTCGAGGCGGGCGTGCGGCGCGCCGAGGCACATGTGGCGGCCGTGGCCGAGGCCGAGATGCGGGTTCGGGGAACGCGCCGAGTCGAACTCGTCCGCGCCGGAGAAGGCGGCCGGATCCCGGTTGGCGGCGTCGGTGAGCGGGACGACGACGTCGCCCGGCCCGAGCGGCACCCCGGCGAGCGCCGCGTCGGCCACGACGGCGTGCGGCCGGCCCCCGGTGCCGGCGAACCACACCCAGCGCAGGAACTCCTCGACGGCGGACGGGATCAGCGACGGGTCGGCCCGCAGCCGCGCCGCGAGGTCCGGCCGCCGGGCCAGTTCCACGACGCACGCCGCCAGGAAGTTGGACGTGGTCTCGCCGCCCGCCGCAAGCAGCCCGTACCCGAAGACGACGATCTCGTCGCCGGACAGCTCCGGTGCGGCCGCGAGCGCGCTGAGCAGGTCGGGCCCGGGGCGTGCCCGGCGCTCCGCCAGCCGGTCGGCGAAGTAGCCGTGCATGCCCTGGCGGGCCGCCTCGACCTCCGCCGCGGGGTACCGCCCGGCCGACATCATCGCGGTCACCCACGGCAGCAGCAGCCCGAGGTCGCCGGCGGGGATGCCCAGCATGTCGCAGATGACGGTGTACGGGAGCGGGGTGGCGAACCCGCCGAGCAGGTCGGCGGGCGGGCCGTGCGCCGCCATGCCGTCGAGCAGCCGCTCGGCGAGCGCCTCGACCCGCGGGCGGTCCGCCTCGGCGCGGCGGGCCGTGAACCACGCCTGGACGGCCTTCCGGCGGCGCGTGTGCGTCGGAGGGTCGCAGGCGGCCAGGGCCAGCGACTCCGGCGTCCGGGCGAAGAGGGTGCCGCCGGTCCACGCCTCGCGGCTGAACCGGTCGTCGGACAGGACCGTCCGGACGTCGGCGTGGCGGGTGACGAGCAGCGCCCGGTGCCCGCCCGGCAGCACGACCGGCACCAGCGGCCGTGCCCGGAACAGCCGCAGGCGGCCCTCGTCCAGCGGGACGCCCGGGCGGTTCGGCAGGGGGAAGTCCATGCGCGTCCCTCAGGCGCTCAGCGGCGACGGAAAGGACGCATCCTCGCGGCGGTCCGCGGCGCCGCCCTCCCCCTCGGC
>NZ_SMKB01000038.1:0-43363 GCF_004348575.1 Actinomadura sp. 7K534 | reverse complement strand
GGACGGGCCGCGCGGAGCCGCAGGACCCCGGGACGATCGAGAGTGTCATGGCGCCCACGGTTCCGGCGGCCCGTCATGAGCTCGTCCGCGTCATGTCCGGATCTTGTGACATAACGCGGTGCAAGATCGTTCGTGGCCGATAATGGCCGGGTGGCGAGCATTCTGTTCATCGAGGACGACCCCTCCGCACGGACCGCCCTGGAGCTGGCGCTGACCCGGCAGGGGCACGGCGTGACGTCCCGCGCCACCGGTGAGGAGGGACTGGAGGCGCTGCGGTCCCGGCCCCCCGAGATCGCGCTCCTCGACGTGATGCTGCCCGGCATCGACGGGATCGAGGTGTGCCGCCGCATCCGCCGCGACGACGTCCGCGGCGGCGGGTCCCTGCCGGTGATCCTGCTGACCGCCCGCGGCGACGACCTCGACATCGTCCTCGGGCTGGAGGCGGGCGCCGACGACTACGTGGTCAAGCCCGTCGAGCCCCGCGTCCTGGACGCGCGCATCCGCGCCGTGCTGCGCCGCGCCGAGCACACCCGCGCCGACCGGTCCGTGTACGGCGACCTCATCGTCGACCGGTCCTCGCTCAAGGTCACCAAGGCCGGGAAGGACGTGCGCCTCACCCCGACCGAGTTGCGCCTGCTGCTGGAGCTGACCCGCAGGCCCCGCCAGGCCCGCACCCGCCGGCACCTGCTCGCGGAGGTCTGGGAGCACGACTACCCCGGCGACTCCCGGCTCGTGGACGCCTGCGTCCAGCGCGTCCGGGCCAAGATCGAGGACGATCCCGCGGAGCCGCGGCTGATCGAGACCGTCCGGGGCTTCGGCTACCGGTTCGCCGCGCCGTGAGCGAGCCGGGCGGCCGGTGGTTCACCGGCCTGCGGATGCGGATGGCGGCCGCGTTCACCGCGGTCGCGCTGCTGGCCGCGGTGCTGGCGTCGGGCCTCTCCTACGTCTTGTTCAGGCGGGTGATGCTGCAGCGCTCCCAGGAGGCGGTGGTGACCGACGTGACCGGCACGCTGGCGCGGCAGGTCCCGGCGGAACTGCCGCCCGACGTCACGGGGCTGTTCGGCAAGCATCTCGCGGAGATACTGGGCTCGGTGCCCGGACGCAGGGCGGCGGCGGTGCCGGTGCCGCTGGACGGCGGCGTCAGCCTTCCGCCGCGGGGGGCGCTGGACGTGCCCGTCACCCGCGAGTTCGCCCGCCGCGCGCTGCGGAGGACGGTCTTCCAGCGGATCGTCCGCGGCGGTACGCCGTACCTGCTCGTCGGAGCCCGGGTCACCGGCTACGCGACCACGGCGGACGAGCCGTGGCGCATGACGCCGCCGATGGTGTTCGTCTCGGCGGACCTCAGCCGGGAGGCCGCGGACCTGCGCCTGTTCACCCGCACGCTGCTCATCGCCGACGCCCTGGCGGTGGCGGCCGCGGCCGGGTTCGCCCTGCTGGCCGCCCGGGGCGTCCTGCGCCCGGTGCGCCGCCTGGGCGCCGCCGCACGGGCTCTCGGCGCCGGCGACCTGGAGACGCGCGTGCAGGTGAAGGGCGACGACGAACTGGCCGACCTCGCCCGCACCTTCAACGGCACGGCCGAGGCGCTGGAGCGGATGGTGACGGATCTGCGGGCGATGGAGGCCGCGTCCCGCAGGTTCGTCGCCGACGTGTCCCACGAGTTGCGGACGCCGCTCACGTCCATGCTCGCCATGAGCGACGTGCTGGCGGAGGACGGGGACGACGCGGCCCGGCTCGTCGCGACCGAGACGCGGCGGCTCGGCCGCCTGGTCGAGCACCTCATCGAGGTCAGCCGGTTCGACTCCGGCGCCGCCGCGCTCGTCCTCGACGAGGTGAACGTGGCCGACGCCGCCGGCGGCACGCTGGACGCGCGGGGCTGGACGGACCGCGTGACGGTCGACGGCCCCGCCGGCCTGACCGCCCGGCTGGACCCGCGGCGGCTCGACGTCGTCCTCGCCAACCTGGTCGGCAACGCCCTGGAGCACGGGCGACCACCGGTCTCGGTGCGGTTCGGGCCCGCGGAACGGGCCGGTGCCGCCGGGGTGGAGATCGTGGTCGCCGACGAGGGCCCCGGCCTGCCCGGCGACCTGCTCCCCGTGGTGTTCGACCGGTTCGTCAAGGCTGAGGCGGCGCGCTCGCGCAGCGACGGCAGCGGCCTCGGCCTGTCGATCGCCAGGGAGAACGCCGCGCTGCACGGCGGGACCCTGGAGGCCGCCAACGGACCGGGCGGCGGCGCGGTGTTCACGCTGTGGCTGCCGCGAGGGGAAGGGGCCGGCCCCTCATGAGCCTCCGGCACCGAACGGCGCGCCCGGCCGTGTCCGCGCTGCTGGCCGTGCTGCTGGCCGTGCCGGCCACGGCCGGCTGCGGCGTCCGGCCGACCGGGATCGTCGAAGCGGGGGACCCGCCGCGCGCCGACGGGAGCACCTCCACCATCACGGTCTACCTGCTCGACAGGGACGGGCTGCGGCCGGTCCTGCGCCCCGGCCTGTCCGGCCGTCCGCTGTACGCGCCGCCGGACTCGCTGGCCGTCGAGCAGCTGGCCGTGCGGCCGACGGCGCCGGAACGCGCCGAAGGACTGCGCACGGCGGTCCGCCGCCCGCTGAAGGCGCGGTTCATCGCGAGCGAGTCCTGGCCGTACCGCGACGGCCTGAACCTGGTCGTCGACCTGTCGCCCGAGGTTCCGCGCCGGCGGGTGCGCTGGTCGCGGGAGGCACTGGCCCAGATCGCGTGCACCGGCGAGGCCATCCCCGGCGTGGCGCAGGTCAAGCTGTGGAGCGCCCCGGATCCGGACGAGTTCGGATGGGGCCTGGTGACGTGCGATCAGTTCCGGGACATGCTCCGCTGACCCGGGTCAGCCGCGGGTGAGCCATTGGGCGGTGACGTCGCCGAGGACGGAGCGGATGGCGAGGACGGCGATGCCGAGGGTGAGGACGGGCATGATCACAAAGCGCTCGACCTTGCCGTCGGTCTTCGGGACGACCGGGATGACGGTCCGCCAGGGGAGCGGCCACAGCACGGGGCATCCGCGTGGTGTCAGGCAGTCGCCGGCCACGTGCGCGAGGCAGCCGAGCGCGACCGCGAAGCCCACGAAGCTCATATCGATCTTGTGCATGAGCCAGACGGCGATGAGGGCGAGCGCGCAGTCGGCCAGGGCCGACTGCGGCTCCTTGCCCTCGAAGTCGAGGCCGATCCCGCGCAGCCCCAAGCCGACGATCATGAAGAGGCAGGCCCACCAGGCGTAGACGTGGTGGGTGGCGAGGAAGTCCATCGCGAAGCCCATCGCGACGGCGAACAGGATCGAGTGGGTCGCCTGCCGGTGCCCGCCCGACAGCTTCCCGACCCACTTGCACATGTAGTTGGTGATGGGCCCGAACGTGTTGGCGATCCGCCCGTTGTGGTGGTCGATGTCGGGCAGGATCGCCGCGCCCGCGCACACCACGGCGCCCGCCGCGACCTGCTCCGGCGACAGGGACACCGCGAACTCGCCGAGCAGCCGCTCCTGCGCGATCACCGGGACCGCGGCCAGCCATGCCAGCGCGCCGCTCAGGGCGTGCGTCTTGCCCATCATGTGCCGTTACCCCCGCCTTCCCGCGCTCCCGCAGCCCGGAGTCAGCGGGACTCTAATCCGCTACTGATCGTTTTCAGTGGCGGCGCGCCGAACCGGGTGCTACGTCCGTTCAGATGCGGGAGAGGGCGCCCCGGTTCCCTTGCGGGCGCGGGGCTGGGCGGGTAGGCGGGCGGGCTAACGGGACGGGACGAATCGCCAGGCGCCGGACTCCTCGCCCGGCTCGTACGGGGAGTCGAGGCGCTTGGCGACGACGCCGGGCAGCCCCTGCTCGCCCGCGGCCTCGCGGACGGCGTCGCCGTCGCCGGGGAACCAGGGGGCGGTCTGCCACCGCGGGCCCGACAGCCCGAGGCCGTCGAGCGCCTCGCGCCGCTCCCGGTAAGGGGTGTCCAGCAGCGGGCGGCCGTCCAGATGCAGGACGTCGTAGACCATGTAGATCTCGCGCCCGCCGACGACGGCGAGCTCACCGTCCAGCAGGGCGGGCCGGGCGCCCAGCGCGGCGCCGAGCCGGGAGCCCAGGCCGCCGGGGCCGTCCACGTCGCGGCCCCGGTCGTCGGTGAACCGCGTCCGGCCACCCTCGACGTGGGCGGGCATGCGCCGGCCGCCCCACGCGAACTCGAAGCCCCACGCGGCCTGGTCGCGGGGCAGCCGGGCCCGCCGCTCCGGGCGCATGGGGAGCAGCGACTCCGGCAGCGGCTCGGCGTCCGGGTCCGCCGGCGGGTCCATCCGGTGGATCATCCAGTTCCGGCCGCGGGTCCGGAACAGCACGTACCGGCCGGACACCCGCGAGCCGTGGATGACGACCTTCACCTCGCGCTCGGACCACTTCTCCGTCTCGTACGTCCCGCGGTCCCAGATGATCATCTTTCCCGCGCCGTACTCGCCGCGCGGGATCTCGCCCTCGAACGTCGCGTACTCCAGCGGGTGGTCCTCGGTGTGCACCGCGAGGTGGTTGGTCTCCGGGCTCCACGGCAGGCCCTTCGGGACGGCCCACGACACGAGCACCCCGTCGCGTTCGAGCCGCAGGTCCCAGTGCAGGCTCCTCGCGTGGTGCTCCTGGACGACGAACGTGTCGTCGTCCCCGTGCGGCAGCGCCTCGTCGTCGGGCACGGGCTCCGGAGTCCGCTCCGCGTCGCGCTTCCCGCGGTACTCCGCCAGGGGGTCGGCGTCCTTCTTCCGCTTTTTCGGAGTCACGCCCGGTTCGTACCCGAGATCACCGGATGAAGACGGCGTAGTCGGCGACGTCGCCCGTGAGGGACGGCGGCAGCCCCGCGACCGCGGACAGCTCCTCGGCCGACATGAAGCCGCCCGCCTCGGCCCGCACCCGCTCGATCGTCCGCGCCAGCTCCGGCGTGATGCCGGGCAGCAGGCTCAGCGCCTCCACCGGGGCGTGGTTGACGTCGACCAGCCCGCCGTCGTTGTACTGGCGCGGCAGGTCGGGACGGCCGATCCGCAGCTCCTTGGCGAGACCGGGGTCCGCCGCGGCCAGCTCCCGCGCCTTGTCGCGCAGCAGCCGCTGCCGCTTCACGCGCTCCACGACGGCCTCGTTGTCGACCGCCGACAGCCCGTGCGGGTCGAACACGCGGCGGCGGATGATGAACGCGTGCGCGCAGCCCACCACCGCGAGGACGGACAGGAGCATGCCGACCGTGCGCTGGGTCCCCTCGTCCTCACCGGGACCGGGCAGCAGGTACAGCATCAGCGCGAAGACACCGACGTAGGCGGCCGTCGACACCATCAGGTGCAGGCTGCGCCGCCACAGCGCCGCCGCCGCGAAGGTGAACGGCGTGGCGAAGCCGAGGGTCAGGAACGGCAGGGCCGCCCACGTGACGCTCAGCGCCGCGCGCCCGGGGGGCATGCTGTCGGACGGAACCCGCGGCTCGTACGGCGCTGGGGCGTTCATCTCTAGAGAGTCTCCCGGCCGGATCTGGGGCGAATCGGACTCTAGATCAAGGGCTCTGTCACGGGAGGGTGAGGATTTCGTGGCCGTCTTCGGTCACCAGCAGCGTGTGCTCGAACTGGGCCGTGCGCCTGCGGTCCTTGGTGACGACGGTCCAGCCGTCCTTCCAGATGTCGTAGTCGTGGGTGCCGAGCGTCAGCATCGGCTCGACCGTGAACGTCATCCCCGGCTCGATGATCGTGGTGGCGGACGGGTCGTCGTAGTGCGGGACGACCAGCCCGGAGTGGAACGTCGTGCCGATCCCGTGGCCGGTGAAGTCGCGCACGACCCCGTACCCGAACCGCTTGGCGTAGGACTCGATGACCCGCCCGATCACGTTCAGCGCCCGGCCCGGCTTGACCGCGCGGATGCCCCGCATGGCCGCCTCCCGGGTGCGCTCCACCAGCAGCCGCGACTCCTCGTCGACGTCGCCGCAGAGGAACGTCGCGTCGGTGTCGCCGTGGACGCCGTCGATGAACGCGGTGATGTCGATGTTGATGATGTCGCCGTCGCGCAGGACGGTGTCGTCCGGGATGCCGTGGCAGATCACCTCGTTGATCGAGGTGCACAGCGACTTGGGGAAGCCGCGGTAGCCGAGCGTGGACGGGTAGGCGCCGTGGTCGAGCAGGAACTCGTGCCCGATGGCGTCCAGCTCGTCGGTCGTGATGCCGGGCCGGACGTTCGCTCCGACCTCCTGCAGCGCCTGCGCGGCGATCTTCCCCGCCACCCGCATCTTCTCGATGATCTCGGGTGACTTGACGTCGGGCTCACCGGTCTTCGGGCGCTTCTTCCCCACGTACTCCGGACGCGGAATGCTCGACGGAACCTTGCGCATGGGCGAAACGCGTCCGGGCCGGAGTAGCTGGGTCGTCATAGTGATGGAGTGTAGTCAGCGGGATCGCGGCAACGAATCCCGTGCCGAGCGCACGATCGAAAGGAGCGCCGATGGCCGGTGACGGCGGTGACTGGTGGTTCTGCCTGAAGCACATGAAGGTCGAGCACGGTCCGGGATGCCCCGACAAGGACCGGATGGGCCCCTACGAGTCCGAGAGCGCCGCGGCGGGCGCGCTCGCCCTGGCGCGCGAGCGCAACGAGGCGTGGCGCCGCGACAACGGCGACGACTAACCGGCCCCGGGCTAATCGACCACGGGCTAATCGACCACGGGCCCCGCGACCGTGTCGAGGAGCCTGGCGAGGCGGCGCCGGAGCCCGCGGGGACTCCTCGCGGGCTCCTGGCCGGCCGCCGCGCTGACCAGGTGCTGGGCGCCGTCGAACGACAGGAGGGCCTCCCGCGGCGGGACGGTCAGCGACTCGTGGGCGAGGCCCCGCAGTTCTCGGTCTCCGCCCTCCAAGGCGAGGACGGTCGCGCCGGTGCGGCGCGCGTCGTCCACCCGCTCCAGGAGCGGGGCGGGCGCGTCGTCCTCGGCGACCACGAACAGCGTCTCGCCGCGCCGGGCCGCTTCGAGCCGCTCCAGCCCGACCCGCAGATGGGGCGGCGCGTCCGCCGGCGGCCGCCACCGGACCAGCGTCGGGGCCAGGCCGGGGACGTCGCCGAGGCGGCTCTCGTCGTCGAGGTGGGCGGCCAGGTGCCACGGGTCGTCGCCGGGCGTGCCGACGAGCAGCAGCCCTCCCGGGGTCCGGGACGTGACCCGCAGCGCGCGGCCGAACTCCTGCGTCCGCTCCAGCCAGCCCGTGGCCGACAGGACCTCGCGCAACATGCTGATCTGCTCGGCGTCCACGGGGACCATGGTGCCGCAACGGAACGCGCTGGACAGGGCGGTTCCGCGATGTGGGAACCCGGGAGGCGGCGGCCGCGACGCCGCCTGGCAGACTCGGCCGCATGACTGAGCAGCAGAAGACGCCCTATGACCTTCCGGACGCCGGCGGCCTGTCGATCGGCATCCTCGGCGGCACCGGGGACCAGGGCAAGGGGCTCGCGCGCCGGTTCGCGCTCGCCGGGCACCGGGTGACGATCGGGTCGCGGAAGGCCGAGCGCGCCCAGGAGGCCGCCGAGGACCTCGGCGCGGACCTCTCGGTGTCCGGTGCGGAGAACGCGGTCGCCGCGGGGGAGTCCGACGTCGTGATCATCGCGGTGCCGTGGGAGGGCCACAAGGCCACCCTCGAGTCGCTGCGCGCCGAGCTGGACGGCAAGATCGTCGTCGACTGCGTGAACCCGCTCGGCTTCGAGAAGGGCAAGGGCGCCTTCGCGCTGCCCGTCGAGGAGGGCAGCGCCGCCGAGCAGGCCGCCGCCGTCCTGACCGGCAGCCGCGTCGTCGCCGCCTTCCACCACGTGTCGGCGAAGCTGCTGCTCGACCCCGAGGTCGGCGAGATGGAACTGGACGTGCTCGTCCTCGGCAACGACCGCGAGGCGACCGACCTCGTCCAGGCCCTCGCCGGCCGGATCCCCGGGATGCGCGGCGTCTACGGCGGCCGGCTGCACAACGCCCGGCAGATCGAGGCGTTCACCGCCAACCTCATCTCGATGAACCGCCGCTACAAGGCGCACGCCGGGCTCCGGATCACCGACGTTTGATCTCCGGCCGGCCGCCCGGGCCGGTACGGTGCCGAACGTGAACGATCCGGAAGCGGTGCGGCGCCCGCCAGTCCTGCTGCCCGCGGTCAGGACGGGGCCGCTGCGCGCCGTGGCCAAGCGGGTCGGCTTCGCCCTGGTGCTGCTCTTCGTCGCGGTGGCCGTCGTGTACGCCGACCGCGACGGGTACAGCGACGGGGTCGACGGGACGGTGTCGCTGCTCGACGCCTTCTACTACGCCACCGTGACCATGTCGACCACCGGCTACGGTGACATCGCGCCGGTCACCGACGGGGCCCGGCTGGTCAACATCCTCTTCATCACGCCAGTGCGGGTACTGTTCCTCATCGTCCTCGTCGGCACCACCCTCGAGGTGCTGGCGGAACGGACCCGGGACGACTGGCGCCAGGCCCGCTGGAGGACACGCGTGCGCGACCACATCGTGGTGGCCGGCTACGGCACCAAGGGCCGCAGCGCCATCAAGACCCTGCTCAGCACCGGCGTGAGCCGCGAGTCGATCGTCGTCGTGGACCCCGACCCGCGCGTCGTCGCCGAGGCGGCGGAGGCCGGGTTCGTCGGCGTCGTCGGGGACGCCACCCGCAGCTCGGTGCTGCGGCAGGCGGCCGTCCACCGGGCGCGCGAGGTCGTGGTGGCCAGTGCCCGCGACGACACGGCGGTCCTGGTCACGCTCACGGCGCGGCAGCTCAACCCGCACGCCGGGATCCAGGCGTCGGTGCGCGAGTCGGAGAACGTCCCGCTGCTGCGGCAGTCCGGCGCCGACCACGTGGTCACGTCCTCGGAGGCGGCCGGGCGGCTGCTCGGGGTGACCACCAGCCAGCCGAACGTCGGGCAGGTCATCGAGGACCTCCTCGACCAGGGCAGCGGCCTGGACCTCGCGGAGCGCGAGGTGGCCCCGGACGAGGTCGGCGGCCCGCTCGGGGCGGTGCGGGAGCCGGTGCTCGCGGTGGTGCGGGACGGCCGGCTGCTGCCGTTCGACAACCCCGCGTGCGCGTCCCTCGCGGCCGGCGACCGGCTGATCATCGTCCGCTCGAAGCGGGGGGCCGGGGCGTCCGCCGCCGATCCCGCGACCGCGTAGCGGCCTGCGGGCAGGGGAAAGGGCCGGCCCCGAGCGGGACCGGCCCTCCGCGACCCCAGTCGGGGGTCTAGTGGTAGGAGTGCTCCGGCGCCGGGTAGGTGCCGTTCACGACCTCCTCCGCGTAACTGCGCGCGGCGTCGCCGAGCAGGCCGTTCATGTCGGCGAACTTCTTGACGAACTTCGCGGTGCGCGGGGTGAGCCCGGCCATGTCCTGCCAGACGAGGACCTGCGCGTCGGTCTGGTTGCCGCCGCCGATGCCGATCGTCGGGATGGACAGGGACGAGGTGACGCGGGCCGCGAGGTCCTCGGGGACGCATTCGAGGACGACCGAGAACGCCCCGGCCGCTTCGAGGGCCTTTGCGTCGGCCATCAGCTCGTCGCCGTCCTGCCCGCGACCCTGCACCCGGTACCCGCCGAAGACGTTCACCGACTGGGGGGTGAGGCCGAGGTGGCCCATCACCGGGATGCCGGCGGCGACCATCGCCTCGACCTGCGGAAGGATCCGGCGGCCGCCCTCCAGCTTGACGGCGTGCGCGCCGGTCTCCTTGAGGAACCGGGTGGCGGCCGTCAGCGCCTCGGGCACGCCCGTCTGGTAGGAGCCGAACGGCAGGTCGGCGACGACCATGGCGCGCTTGGAGCCGCGGACGACGGCCGCCGTCAGCGGGATCAGGTCGTCCACGGTCACCGGGATGGTCGAGTCGTAGCCGTACACGACCATCGCGGCGGAGTCGCCGACGAGCAGCACGGGGATGCCGGCCTCGTCGAAGATCCGCGCGGTGAGCGCGTCGTAGGCCGTGAGCATCGGCCACTTCTCGTGCCGCTCCTTGGCGGCGGCGATGTCGCGTACGGTGACCCTCCGCCCGCCCGTACCGCCGTAGAGTGCGGCCGGCTGCGCTGAGGGTGCGGCAGAAGAAGACATGCGAGAACCTCCGGTCTTGAGGCGCCACGGTGGCGTACCCAGACGGAACCGATCGTGCCACTTCGAAAACGATTCGGGTAGTCCCCGGCATTCCCTGAAGTTCCGGGAATGAATTCCGAAACGGTACCGTTGCGTATCGACATGGACTCCCCCACGATCCAGCGCCGCAGGTGGGCCATCCTCGGCGTGCTGACCATGAGCCTGCTCGTGGTCGTGCTCGACAACACCATTCTCAACGTCGCGCTGAAGACCATCGCGGACCCGCACCAGGGCCTCGGCGCGACGCAAAGCGAGCTCGAGTGGTCGATCAACTCCTACACGCTGGTCTTCGCCGGCCTGCTGTTCACCTTCGGCGTCGTCGGCGACCGGATCGGCCGCAAGCGGGTGCTGGTCGGCGGCCTCGCGGTGTTCGCGCTCGCCTCGCTGCTGTCGGCCTACGCGCAGTCCCCGGACCAGCTCATCTACGCGCGCGCCCTGATGGGCCTCGGCGGCGCCGCGGTCATGCCGCAGACGCTGTCGATCATCACCAACGTCTTCGAGCCGCACGAGCGCGGCCGCGCCATCGGCATCTGGGCGGGCGCGGTCGGCCTCGCCGTCGCCATCGGCCCGCTCACCGGCGGCCTGCTGCTCGCGCACTTCTGGTGGGGCTCGGTCTTCCTGATCAACGTGCCGGTCATCACGGCCGCCATCGCGCTGATGGTCTTCCTCGTCCCCGAGTCGCGCAACCCCGATCCCGGGCGGCTCGACCCGGTCGGCGTCGTACTGTCGGTCATCGGCCTGGTCTCCCTGTCGTACGGCATCATCCGCGGCGGCGAGACGGGGGACTGGGCGGCCTCCTCGGTGCTCGGCCCGATCTTCGCGGGCGTCGCCGTGCTCGCGCTGTTCGTCTGGCACGAGGCCCGCAGCGACTCCCCGGCCTTCGACGTCCGGCTGTTCCGGGACCCGCGCCTCTCGGCCGCCGTCGCCGCCATCGCGCTGTGCTTCTTCGCCGCGTCCGGCGTGCTGTTCTTCTCCAACTTCTACATGCAGTCGGTGCGCGGGCTGTCCCCGATGGAGGCCGGCGCGATGGTCGTCCCGTTCGCGGTCGCCCAGCTCGTCTTCTCCCCGCGCAGCGCCGGCATGGTCCGCCGCTTCGGCGCCAAGGCCGTCTGCACCGGCGGGCTGCTGCTGGTCGCCGGCGGGCTCGCGGGCTACCAGCTGCTCGGCACCGGCACCCCGATGTGGATCCTGTGCGCGATCTTCTTCGTGCAGGGCGTCGGGATGGCCCACGTGATGCCGGCCGCCACCGAGTCGGTCATGTCCGCGCTGCCCCGCGAGAAGGCGGGCGCCGGCTCGGCCCTCAACAACGTCGCCCGCCAGGTCGCGGTCGCGATGGGCGTCGCCGTGCTCGGCTCGATCGTCGCCTCCGTCTACCGCCGCGACCTCGGCGGCGACCTCGGCGCGCTGCCCCCCGGCGCGCGGGAGACCGCCGGTGAGTCCATCGAGGGGGCGCACGGCGTAGCGGCCCAGATGGGCGCCGCCGGGCAGAACCTCCTCGAACCCGCCAACGCCGCGTTCGTGCACGCCATGCACGTCGCGTCCGGGACCGCCGCCGTCATCGCGTTCGCCGCGGCCATGGTCGTCCTCAAGTGGATGCCGGGGCGCGCCGCGGCCGTCCCCGAGCCCGCGGGGGCGGCGGAGGAGCCGCCGCGCCGGCGGGAGGAGGCGGGGGTCTGACGCCATGAGCGAGACGACGACCGGCAGGGCGCCGGGACGGCCGCGCAGCGAGCGGGCCGACAAGGCGATCCTCGACGCGACGCTCGACCTCCTCGCCCGGGAGTCCGGCGTGGCGGGCGTGTCCATGGAGGCGGTCGCCGCCCGCGCCGGCGTCGGCAAGAGCACCATCTACCGCCGCTGGCCCAGCAAGGAGGCGCTGATCGTGGACGCGCTCGGCGCGGCGAAGGCCCCGCTGCCCGAGCCGTCCGGCGCGTCGGCCCGGGAGGACCTCACCGAGATCGCCCGCGCCCTGGCCGCCGAGCGGGGACGCCGGCACCTGCAGTGCTTCTGGAACGTCCTCGGCAGTGCGGAGCGGTACCCCGAGCTGTACGCCCGCTACAAGAAGGACATCATCGAGCCGCGGCGCGCGATCGTCCGCGACGTGCTGCGGCGCGGCGTCGCGACCGGGGAGCTGCGGGCCGACCTCGACGTCGAGGTGGCGATGTCGATGCTGGTCGGCTCGCTCACGCCGCGGAGGCCGCGGGAGACGTTCCCGGAGGGCTACGCGGAGGCCGTCGTCGACGCGCTCGTGAAGGGAATCGGGAGCGCGCGGGACTGATTCCGGGAAATTCAGAATGGTTTTCGGCCTGGTAAGCGTGATCTTCTCCCATCGAAACGCTGTCATGCCCCATACTGTCGCTGGGTAGTTGCGTAGACGACCGGCTGTCTGGAGCGCGTCAGGTGAGATCAGTGATGGCGCCGCGTGGCGATGCGCCCGCCACCGATTCCGCGTCCCGGACCCTTGTCCTGGGCATCGACGGTTCCCGGCGGATCGTGCAGTGCGGGCCCAACGCGCGGGCCGTCCTCGGGCGCGCCCCGGAGGAGCTCATCGGCCGCCCCGCCACCGACCTGGTGGGGGAGGAGGCCAAAGCCGACCTCGAGACCCTGCTCGAGACCAACGACGTCGGGCACGAGCGCAACGGCGTGATGACGGTGCTGCGCGGCGACGGCACGTCCGCCGACGCCGTCGTGACCGCCCAGCCGATGGTCGGCGGCGACACGGGCGCGGCGCCCGCGGTCCTGCTGTACGTGCGGGTCGCGCTGCCGCCCAGCGAGCGCTACCAGGACCCGGCCCTCATGCGCCGCGCGCTGATGGACGACCAGGTCACCCGGTTCGGCGCGTCCCTCGACCTCGACCAGTCCGCCCGCGGCCTCGTCGAGGTCGTCGTGCCGCACTACTGCAACGCCGCCTCGGTGCTGGTGCTGGAGAGCCTGGTCGCCGCCGACGAGGTGCACAGCGAGTCCGGCTCGGCCGTGCTCCGCCGCATCGCCGTCACCTCCGACGACGGCAACCCCGCGTGGCCGGCCACCTTCCCCGTCGGCGAAGTCCTCGTGTTCCCCGAGGGCACCCCGTACCGGCAGGTCATGGAGACGGCCCGGCCCGTCCACCTGGCGCACGTCAGCGTGGACGCCGCGTCCGAGATCGCCCGGCTGTGGCGGCGCGGCCCCGCGGGCGAGCTGCTGTCGGACGTGTCGATGGTGCTGCTGCCGATGATCGCCCGCGACACCCTCCTCGGATTCATCGCCTGCACCCGCGTCCCGGGCTTCCGCAAGTTCGACGCCTACGACGTCGAGATCGGCATGGAGTTCGCCGCCCGCGCCGCGATCGTCATCGACAACGCCCGGCTGTTCAGCCGCGAGCGCGCCACCGCGCTCGCCCTCCAGCGCAGCCTGCTGCCGAACCGGCTGTCGGCGCCCTCCTCCGTCGAGGTCCGGCACCGCTACCTGCCCGGCAGCAAGCTCGTCGAGGTCGGCGGCGACTGGTACGAGTCGATCGCGCTGCCCGGCGCCCGCGTCGCCCTCATCGTCGGCGACGTCGCCGGGCACGGGGTGCGCGCCGCCGTCACGATGGGACGGCTCCGCACCGCGCTGCACACGCTCGCCAACCTCGAACTGCCGCCCGCCGACGCGCTGCACGTCATGCACGAGCTGATGATCGAGCTGGGCGAGCAGGAACCGCACTTCGCCACCTGCGTGTACGCCGTGTACGACGCGACGACCGGCACCATCGAGATAGCGTCCGCGGGGCACCTGCCGCCGCTGCTGTCAGCCCCGGGCGGCGCCGGCGAGTACCTGCGGGTCCCGCCGGCCCCGCCGCTCGGCGTCGCCGGCGGCGCCGCCATCGAGAGCCGCGAGTTCACCGTCGAGGACGGCAGCCTCTTCGTCATCTACACCGACGGCCTCGTCGAGAACCGCGGCCGCGACATCGACGACGGCCTCGCCCGCCTGCAGCGGATCTTCGGCCCCGACTCCGCCGACCGCCCGATGGAGGACCTCGCCAAGGCCACCCTCGCCGGCGTGTACGCCGACCAGCACCGCGACGACATCGCCGTGCTGATCGCGCGCCTGCGCCGCCTCCCCGAGGACCGCTACGCCTCCTGGACGCTGCCCGCCGACCCGGCCGCCGTCCGCCGCGCCCGCGGCCTCGTCCGCACCCGGCTGGAGGAATGGGGCCTGGCGGAGCTCGACTACACCACCGAGCTGCTCGCCTCCGAGCTGATCACCAACGCGCTCCGCTACGCGCCCGGCCCGATCGAGCTGCGCCTGCTCCTGGAACGCACCCTCGTCTGCGAGGTCCTGGACCGGTCCGCCGCCCTGCCCCGCCTGCGCCGCGCCGAGGACGACGACGAGAACGGCCGCGGCCTCCTCGTCGTCAGCCAGCTCGCCCACCGCTGGGGCACCCGCCGCACCGCCGCCGGCAAGGTCGTCTGGTGCGAGCAGATCGTCCCCGGCATCGACCCCGACGCCTCCGAGCAGGTCTCCGGCTGGCCCGGCGAAACCTGGCCCGGCGAGAACCACCACAGGGAGTGACTGTGCCGGCCCAGGGGGGCGGCCCCCTGGAACCCCCGTCGCGAGCCGGTCGATCCTCACGCCACCGTTGCGGTCCGTCGTGACCGCGCGGGACGCGCGGTGTCGCTGCGGTCGCCCGGCTCGGCGGGTCGTGCGACCTGCGCTCGCCGCACTCGCTCCGGCCGCACGACCCGTGCCCGGTGCCTCGGGCCCACGTGCATGATCACCCCACGGGTCGTGTGGCCGGAGGTCGTGCTGCGACCGGAGGTCGCACGACCCGCCGCACGGGGGGCCGTTTCACGAGACGCGCCAGCGGATCGGGAAACGGTGCGCCGTGCGCAACGGGGGTTCCAGGGGGTCGCCCCCCTGGGCTAGCTCTTCTCTCGCCAGAGGTTGGTGATCGGGAGGCGGCGGTCTCGGCCGAAGTTCTTGGGGGTGATCTTGGGGCCGGGGGGATACTGGCGGCGCTTGTACTCGGCTATGTCGACCAGGCGGATCACGCGGTCGACCAGGGCCGGGGCGTGGCCGGCGGTGATCAGGGACTCCCGGCCCATGTCGCGTTCGACGTAGTCGGTCAGCAGGGGGTCCAGCTCGCCGTACGGCGGCAGGCTGTCGCTGTCGCGCTGGCCGGGGCGCAGTTCGGCGGACGGCTCCTTCTCGATGATCGCCTCGGGGATGGGCTCCTCGGCGAAGGGGTGCAGGAACGGGAGGTCGGAGCCGATCTGCGCGTTGCGCCAGCGGGCGAGCTCCCACACGGTGAGCTTGAAGACGTCCTTGATGGGGGCGAAGCCGCCCGCGGAGTCGCCGTAGAGGGTGGAGTAGCCCGTGGCGAGCTCGCTCTTGTTGCCGCCGGTGAGGACGAGGTGGCCGTGCTCGTTCGACAGGCCCATCCAGACGTTGGCGCGGATGCGGGCCTGGAGGTTCTCGGCGGCGAGGCCGGTGAGTTCGAGCTGCTCCTCGAACGCCTCGACCATGCCCGCGATGGGGACGATGCGGGAGTTGACGCCCTGCCGCTTGACGAGGTCCTCGGCGTCGACGACGGAGCCCTCGGAGGAGTGGCGGCTCGGCAGCAGGACCGCGTGCACGTTCTCGGGGCCGATGGCGTCGGACGCGATGGTGGCGACGAGGGCCGAGTCGATGCCGCCGGACAGGCCGAGGACGACCGAGCGGAACCCGTTCTTGCGGACGTAGTCGCGGGTGCCGAGGACGAGCGCCGCGTACACCTCGGCGAGGTCGTCCAGCGGCTCGGCGACGGTCTGCGGCACGACCGGGTAGGCGGGCAGGGGGTCGGGCGACACGACGTGCCGGTCGATGGTGATCGTGGTGCCGTCCAGCGCGTCCACGGGGCCGCGCGGCGGTTCCGCGCCGGCGGCGGGGAGCGCGAGGTCGGTGATGAGGAGGTGCTCGACGAAGCGGGGGGCGCGGGCGAGGAGCGTGCCGTCGGCGCCGACGACGACGGAGTCGCCGTCGAAGACCAGTTCGTCCTGGCCGCCGACCAGGTTGACGTAGGCGAGGGCGCAGCCGGCCTCGCGGGCGCGGCGGGCGCACAGGTCGAGGCGGACGTCGTCCTTGTCGCGCTCGTACGGGGAGGCGTTCACGGCGAGGAGCAGCCCCGCCCCTGACACGCCGGTGACGCTGACGGGTCCGCCGTCCTGCCAGAGGTCCTCGCAGACGACGGTCGCGACGTCGACGCCGTGCACGCGGACGACGGGCAGCCGGTCGCCCCGCACGAAGATCCGGTACTCGTCGAACACGCCGTAGTTGGGCAGGTGGTGCTTCGCCGACCGCACCAGGACCTCGCCGCCGTGCAGCCACGCGGCCCCGTCGAGCGGCGCCCCGGCGGGCTGCCCGGGCCGGACGAGCTCCACCGGCCGCCGGTCGAGGTAGCCGGTGACGACGGGGATGTCGCCGAGGCCCTCGTCGGCGAGCCTGCGGGCGAGGCGCACGAGGGCGCGCCGGGACGCCTCGACGAAGGACGCGCGCAGCGCGAGGTCCTCCACCGGGTAGCCGGTCAGCATCATCTCGGGGAAGGCGACCAGGTGGGCGTCCGCGTCGGCGGCGCGCCGGACCCAGTCGACGATCTTGTCGGCGTTGCCGTCGAGGTCACCGACGGCCGAGTTCACCTGCGCGAGCGCGATCCGGAGTTGAGCCACGCCCCCAGGATAAATCTCCTGATCTTGTTTCGTCATTGTGACGAAAAGTGCATTCCGGGCGGGTGCGGCGGTTGGATGATCACCGGAGCGAGGCGAGGGCGTCCAGGCGCAGCGGGGCGGGGTCCGCCGCCGGCGCGTAGCGGCCCGACTCGGCCAGCCAGTCCAGGTGGGCGCGCGGCGTGGCCAGCAGGGCCTTCACGACCTGGGCCGCGGCGGAGCGCTGCGCGACGGTCAGCTCCAGCCGGTCGAGCATCTCGGGCAGCCTGCGCGCCGCCGTCCACGCCTCCTCCAGCCGGTCCGCGATCCGGTCCGCGACCGCGGCGGCCGCCTGCTCGGCGTCCAGCCCCCGCGCCCGGGCGAGGACGGCGGGCATGTCGTGCGCGTCCCCGCGGGCCGCCTCCAGGTCGTGCGAGGCGAGGTCGTTGGACCACGCCACGACGTCCGCGACGCCGTCCGCGAGCGTGCTCCAGCGGGGCGTCCGCAGCAGCCGCGCCGGCAGTTCGACGCCGAGCACGGGCTCGATGAGGTCGTAGAGGAACGGCCCGCACGCCCGGCGGCGCAGCGGCGCGTACTCCGCCTCGGTGGGGACGTGCCTGATGCGGCGGTTGACCGACTCCTTCGCGCACCCGTCCCGGTGCGCCTCCAGGTGCAGCATGAACCGGCGGCGCCAGTCGCGGCTCATGCTCCTGGACGTCGTGTGCCACAGCTCGACCAGCGCGCCCTCCAGCGGCCGGGCCCCCGGCCTGGCGTGGCCGCGCCGCATCGCGCGCAGCAGGTCGTCGTACAGGGCGTGGACGGCGCTGCCGCTGTCGGAGAGCGGCGGGTGGTCCATCGTGTCGTCCAGCGCGAGCGTCCAGGTGAGCCAGCGTGCGAACAGGTCCACCGAGTCCGCGTCGGCGGCGGCGAAGACCCGCGCGGCGAGCCGCTCGCAGCGGGCCCGGCCGAGCGGCGAGGTGTCCGGATCTCCGAGCACCAGTCCCCGGCCGCGTGCCCAGGCCTCCACCTGCGCGCGCAGCTGCCACGACTCCGGGTGCATGGCCGACGGTGTCGCCAGCGCGGGCACCCGGTCGCTCATCGAGAAGAGAAGAGAGATGTCCACGACCCTCCTCACGTTAATGATCACTTGGTACGGGCTGCATGATCGCCACGTCAATTTTCGGGAAACCGCGCGGTGGGCATGATCACGGGCGGGATCGCCGCGCCGCCGCCCGCGGGGGCTGGAGAGGAATAGTTGGCAGATCGGAAAAGTGGAATAGTTCGATGATCAGGAACCTGCTCCCCCCAGGAGGAATCGTGTCCAGACCGCAGAAGCGTTGGGCACTGGCCGCGGGACTCGCCGCCCTGGCGCTGGCCGCGCCGGCGTGCGGCGGCGAGAAGGGCGCCACCGTGCAGGGTGTGAAGCTCATCGAGGAGGGCGCGCTGACCTCGTGCACGCACCTCCCGTACCCGCCGTTCCAGTCCGAGGACAAGGAGACCGGCAAGGTCGTCGGTTTCGACGTCGACATCATCGATCTCGTCGCCGAGCGGCTCGGCGTCGCCCAGAAGGTCGTCGACACGCCGTTCGAGACGATGCGCACGGGGTCGGCGCTGAACGCCGGCAAGTGCGACATCCAGATGGGCGGCATGACGATCAAGCCCGAACGCGTGAAGTTCATGGACGTCTCCGACCCCTACTTCGACGCCACCCAGTCGCTGATGGCGAAGAAGGGCAGCGGCGTCGCGTCGCTGGACGACGTCAGGGCCAAGAAGCTCGATCTCGGCTCGCAGGCGGGCACCACCGGCGAGGACTTCGTCAAGGACAAGGGCTTCGACCCCCGCTCGTTCGACAACTCCAACGCCGAGCTGAACGGGCTGCGCACCGGCCAGGTGGACGTGATCGTCCAGGACGACCCGGTCGTCAAGGGCTGGCTGAAGGACCCGGCGAACGCGGAGTTCGAGATCGTCGCGAACCTGAACACCGGCGAGCAGTACGGGATGTGGATGCGCAAGGGCCACAACCCCGAGCTCGTCGAGATCACCAATGAGGTGATCGCGCAGGCGAAGGCGGACGGCACCTACCGGAAGATCTACGAGAAGTGGATCGGGCCGATGCCGGCCGCCGGCGGCGGGTCGTGACGGCGAGGTCCGCCGGGGCCGCCGAGGTCGCCGAGCCTGTCGGGGCGGCGCCGGGCGGGCTGACCCGCCGGCGCCGCCGGCAGCTCTCCCTCGGCGGCCAGTACGGCCTGTTCGCCGCCGCCGTCGTGCTGGTCGCCGTGCTCGCCGACTGGGAGACGCTGCGGCTGAACTTCGCCAACTGGGAGGTCGCCCGGAGCCTGTTCCCCGAGGTCATCACGGTCGGACTCCGCAACACCGCCGTCTACACCGCGGTCGGGTTCGGCCTCGGCCTCGGCGGCGGCCTCCTCGTCGCGCTGATGCGGCTGTCGTCGGTGCCCCCGTACCGCTGGTTCGCCACCGCCTACATCGAGGTCTTCCGCGGCCTCCCGCTGCTGCTGATCTTCATCTTCGTGGGCGTGGGGGTGCCGCTGGCCTTCCCGGGCACGAACATCCCCGGCGGCGCTGCGGGGCAGGCCGGGCTCGCCCTCGGCCTCGCCGCCGCCGCCTACATGGCGGAGACGATCCGGGCCGGGATCGAGGCCGTGCCCAAGGGGCAGCTGGAGGCGGCGCGCTCGCTCGGCATGCCGCACTCCCGGGCGATGCGCTCGATCGTCATCCCGCAGGCGTTCCGGATCATCATCCCGCCGCTGACGAACGAGCTGGTGCTGCTCTGCAAGGACTCCTCGCTCGTGCTGTTCCTCGGCATCACGCTGGAGCAGCGGGAGCTGACCAAGTTCGGCCGCGACCTCGCCGGCGAGCAGGGCAACACGACCCCGATCATCGTGGCCGGGATCTGCTATCTGATCATCACGATTCCGCTGAGCCTGCTGGCCAGGCGGCTTGAGGCGCGGCAGCGCAGGGGGCAGCGATGAAGGGGACCGGCGAGCCGGCGGCCGATGCGGGGCGGACCGGCGGGAGCGCCGTCGAGATCCGCGGGCTGCGCAAGTCGTTCGGGACGAACGAGGTGCTGCGCGGCGTCGACTTCCACGTCGCGCCGGGGGAGGTGGTGTGCGTCATCGGCCCGTCCGGGTCGGGCAAGTCGACGCTGCTGCGCTGCGTCAACCTCCTGGAGGAGCCGACGGCGGGGACGGTCCGCGTCGCCGGCGTGGACCTCACCGGCCCCGAGGTCGACATCGACGCAGCCCGCCGCCGGATCGGCATGGTGTTCCAGTCGTTCAACCTCTTCCCGCACCTGACCGCCCTCGGCAACGTCGTGATCGCCCAGCGCAAGGTGCTGCGGCGGGCGCGGCCGGAGGCCGAGCGGATCGCGCGGGCACTGCTGGAGCGGGTGGGGCTCGCCGACAAGGTCGGCTCCTATCCGGCGCAGCTGTCCGGCGGGCAGCAGCAGCGGGTGGCGATCGCCCGGGCGCTGGCGATGGGGCCCGAGGTGATGCTGTTCGACGAGCCGACGTCCGCGCTCGACCCCGAGCTCGTCGGCGACGTCCTCGGCGTCATGCGGGGTCTCGCGGAGGCGGGGATGACGATGCTCGTGGTCACCCACGAGATGAGCTTCGCCCGCGAGGTCGCCGACCGGGTGGTGTTCATGGACGGCGGCGTGATCGTGGAGGAGGGCCCGCCGTCGCGGGTCATCGACGACCCCGCGCACGAGCGGACCCGCGCGTTCCTGTCGCGCGTCCTCGATCCGGCGGCCGCGCGGATCGGGGACGCGGCGGAGTCGGATATGTTCCGTGCAGCGGACCGGGACGCGTAACGTCGCGGTAACAGCCGCGGGGCATACTGCGAATGTGGCCGGACCGTCGGTCGGCCGGCACGCGCACCCTGCCTCGCGTCCATCGGCAGGACAGTACGGCAGGCAGTACCGAGGGAGAAGGCTTTGGACCGTCAGCAGGAGTTCGTGCTCCGCACCCTGGAGGAGCGCGACATCCGTTTCATCCGGCTGTGGTTCACCGACGTGCTCGGGTTCCTGAAGTCGGTGGCCGTCGCCCCCGCCGAGCTGGAGGGCGCCTTCGCCGAGGGCATCGGGTTCGACGGGTCGGCGATCGAGGGCTTCGCGCGGGTGTACGAGGCCGACATGATCGCCAAGCCGGACCCGTCCACGTTCCAGGTGCTGCCGTGGCGGTCGGAGTCGCCCGGCGTCGGCCGCATGTTCTGCGACATCCTCATGCCGGACGGGACGCCGAGCTTCGCCGACCCCCGCTACGTCCTCAAGCGGGCGCTCGCGCGGGCCGCCGACCTCGGCTTCACCTTCTACACCCATCCCGAGATCGAGTTCTTCCTCCTCAACGACAAGCCGGAGGACGGCCGCGAGCCCGAGCCGGCCGACGCGGGCGGCTACTTCGACCACACCCCGCACAGCGCCGCGCACGACTTCCGCCGCAACGCGATCATGATGCTGGAGTCGATGGGCATCTCGGTGGAGTACAGCCACCACGAGGGCGCCCCGGGCCAGCAGGAGATCGACCTCAGGTACGCCGACGCGCTCACCACCGCCGACAACATCATGACGTTCCGGCTGGTGATGAAGGAGGTCGCGCTGGAGCAGGGCGTGTACGCCTCGTTCATGCCGAAGCCGTTCACCGAGCACCCGGGCTCCGGCATGCACACCCACATGTCGCTGTTCGAGGGCGACCGCAACGCCTTCTACGAGCCGGGCGCGGAGTTCAAGCTGTCCAAGGTCGGGCGGGCGTTCATCGCGGGGCTGCTGCGCCACTCCGCGGAGATCACCGCGGTCTGCAACCAGTGGGTCAACTCCTACAAGCGGCTGTGGGGCAACGTCGGCTCCGCCGCCGGCGCCGGGGGAGAGGCCCCGTCCTACATCTGCTGGGGCCACAACAACCGGTCGGCGCTCGTCCGCGTCCCGATGTACAAGCCGCACAAGGGCCACTCGACCCGCATCGAGTTCCGGTCGCTGGACACGGCCGCGAACCCGTACCTGGCGTTCGCGGCGATCCTCGGCGCCGGGCTGAAGGGCATCGAGGAGGGCTACGAGCTTCCGCCGGGCGCGGAGGACGACGTGTGGGCGCTCACCGTCGCCGAGCGGCGCGCCCTCGGCATAGAGCCGCTCCCGCAGGACCTGGACGACGCGATCCACGCGATGGAGCGCAGCGAGCTGGTCGCCGACGTCCTCGGCGAGCACGTGTTCGACTTCTTCCTGCGCAACAAGCGCCAGGAGTGGGAGGACTACCGGCGCCAGGTGACCGAGTTCGAGCGGAAGCGGCTGCTGGCGGTCCTATGAGGGGGTCCGCCGGATTACGGTGGACCCTGTGACCGAGTCCTGGACCTCCGACCGCCGTCCCTCCCTCGCCGGCCGCCTGGCGAGGCTCGGCTTCACCGGCGCGGCGCACGCCGAGCGGCTGCTGCACGAGGCGGAGCGCGACGGCGCCGGCCCGGTCGGCGACGACCTGCTGGACGCCCTCGGCGGCACCGCCGACCCCGACCTGGCACTGGCCGGGCTGCTGCGGCTGCTCGCCGCCGCCGGCGAGCAGGGCGCCGCCGGCGAGCTGCGGGACGCCCTCGCGAAGGAGCCCGGCACGCGGGAGCGGCTCACCACCGTCCTCGGGGTGAGCGCCGCGCTCGGCGACCACCTGGCCCGGCACCCCGGCCACTGGCGGGTCCTGCGCGACGGCGGCCCGCCGCCGGCCGGGACGCCCCGCGACGACCTCCTGGCCGCGGTCGGCGCCGACCCGGCCGCGGCGGAGCCGGTGGCGTCCGGATCCGGTCCCGAGACCCTCGTCGCGCTGCGCGTCGCGTACCGCAGGCGGCTCCTCGCGCTGGCGGGACGCGACCTGATCGGCGCGGCCGACGTCCCCGAGGTCGCCGCGGAGCTGGCCGACCTCGCCGCCGCCGCGCTGGAGGCCGGCCTCGCGGTCGCCCGCGCCGAGGTCCCCGGGCACGGGGCGTGCCGGCTCGCCGTCATCGGCATGGGCAAGACCGGCGGGCGCGAGCTGAACTACGTCAGCGACGTCGACGTGATCTTCGTCGCCGAGGCCCGCGGCGACGGCGGCGACGAGCCCGAGGACGCCGCGCTGCGCACCGCGACCCGGCTGGCGTCGGCGATGATGCGGTCCTGCTCGGCCAGCACCGAGGAGGGCGCGCTCTGGGAGGTGGATGCGGCGCTGCGCCCCGAGGGCAAGGCCGGCCCGCTTGTGCGCACCCTCGCCAGCCACCGCGCCTACTACGAGCGCTGGGCCAAGACGTGGGAGTTCCAGGCCCTGCTGAAGGCCCGCCCCGTCGCGGGCGACGCGGAGCTCGGCGCCCGCTACATGGACACCATCACCCCGATCGTGTGGAAGGCCGCCGAAGGGGAGAGCTTCGTCGAGGACGTCCAGGCCATGCGGCGCCGCGTCGAGGCCGACCTCGGCCGCCGCACCGCCGACTCCGAACGCCAGCTCAAGCTCGGCCCGGGCGGGCTGCGGGACGTGGAGTTCGCCGTGCAGCTGCTCCAGCTCGTGCACGGCCGCGCCGACGGGACGCTCCGCAGCCCCACGACGCTGGACGCCCTCGCCGACCTGTCCCAGGGCGGCTACGTCGGGCGCGACGACGCCGCGGCACTGGCGTCGGCGTACCGGTTCCTGCGGCGGGTGGAGCACCTCGTCCAGCTGCACCGGCTGCGCCGCACCCACCTCGTCCCCGACGACGAGGACGGCCTGCGCCGCCTCGGCCGGGCCCTCGGGCTGCGCACCGACCCCGTCGGGGAGTTCACCGCGCTGTGGCGGCGGCACGCCCGCGAGGTCCGCCGCATCCACGAGAAGCTGTTCTACCGGCCGCTGCTGCGGGCGGTGGCGCGGCTCCCCGGGGAGGAGGCCAGGCTCACCCCCGAGGCGGCCCGCACCCGGCTGGAGGCCCTCGGCTACGGCGACCCGGCGGGGGCGCTCCGCCACATCGAGGCGCTGACGTCCGGGGTGTCGCGGCGCGCCGCGATCCAGCGGACGCTGCTGCCGGTGATGCTCGGCTGGTTCGCCGACGCGCCCGACCCCGACGCGGGCCTGCTCGGCTTCCGGCAGGTCAGCGACGCGCTCGGCACCACCCCCTGGTACCTGCGGCTGCTGCGGGACGAGGTGACCGTCGCCGAGCGGATGGCCTGGGTGCTCGGGTGCAGCCGCTACGCCACCGACCTGCTGCTGCGCGCCCCCGAGGCGGTCGCGATCCTCGGCAGCGACGCCGACCTGACCCCGCGTCCCTTCGAATCCCTCCGCTCCGAGGCGCTCGCCGCCGCCCGCCGGCACGCGGAGGACGCGTCGTCGGCGGAGGAGGCCGTCGGGGTCGTGCGGGGACTGCGGCGCCGGGAGCTGTTCCGCGTCGCGGTCGGCGACCTGCTCGGCATGACCGACGTCCGGACGGTGGGGGACGCCCTCACCGGCATCGCCACCGTCACCGTCGAGGCCGCGCTCCGCGCCGCGGTCCACAAGATCGAGATGGAGTCGCGGGAGCCGCTGCCGACCCGGATGGCCGTCGTCGCGATGGGCCGGTACGGCGGGCACGAGCTCGGCTACGGCAGCGACGCCGACGTGATGTTCGTCCACGAGCCGCTGCCCGGCGCGGACGAGCGGGCCGCCGGGCGCGCCGCCCACGCCGTCGCCGAGGAGCTGCGCCGCCTGCTCGCGCTGCCCGCCCCCGACCCGCCGCTGGAGATCGACCCGGACCTGCGCCCCGAGGGCCGGCAGGGGCCGCTGGTCCGCACGCTGGCGTCCTACGCCGCCTACTACGCCCGCTGGTCGGAGCCGTGGGAGGCGCAGGCGCTGCTGCGCGCCGACCCGCTGATCGGCGACGCGGGGCTGCGCGACCGGTTCCGCGCGCTGATCGACCCGGTCCGCTGGCCGGAGGGCGGCATCGACGACGACGCCGTCCGGCAGATCCGGCGGCTGAAGGCGCGGATGGAGGCCGAGCGGCTGCCGCGCGGCGTCGACCGCCGGCTGCACACCAAGCTCGGCCCCGGCGGCCTCGCCGACGTCGAGTGGGTCGCGCAGCTGCTGCAGCTCCAGCACGCGCACGAGGTCCCCGCGCTGCGCACCACCCGCACGCTGGACGCGCTGGACGCGGCGGTCCAGGCCCGCCTCCTCGACGCCGAGGACGCCGCCGTCCTCGAAGAGGCGTGGTGCCTGGCGACCCGCATCCGCGGCGCGCTCATGCTGGTGCGGGGCCGCGCGTCCGACCTGCTGCCCACCGACCACCACCGGGAGCGCAGCGCCGTGTCCCGCGTCCTCGGCTACCCGGGGACGGGGGACCTCCTGGAGGACCACCGCCGCAACGCCCGCCGCGCCCGCGCCGTCGTGGACCGCGTCTTCTACGGTGCCGAGTGACGGGCCGGTGTACTACCGGCGCGGTACACGGCGGTCATCGGCGCGCGGGTTCTCCGGGGATGCGGGGTCAGGTGCGTCCGGCGCACCGGGTGGCGGGGGAGCCGGCCGTGCCGCGGCCGGTGCGCTGCGCGAGCCGGTGCGAGACGCGCGCCCGCGCGACGAGGAGCGGTCTCGGGCACCGCGCGTACAGCGCCCACGACAGCCACAGCGCCCCGCTGACCAGCGCGATCCCGGCCACCGCGTCCAGCACGTAGTGGTTGGCGGTGGAGAGGATGACCACGACGGTCGTGGCGGGATACACCGCGCCGAGGGCCTTGGCCCACTTCTGCGTGGCCAGCTTGGCCACGACGACCCCGCACCACAGCGCCCATCCGGCGTGCATCGACGGCATCGCCGCGTACTGGTTGGTGAGCGTCCCGGACGCGTCGCTCGCGTACAGGCCGAGCGAGTGCAGCGCGGTCACCGGGTCGACGAAGCCCTCGTGGTGCAGGAACCTCGGCGGCGCCAGCGGGTACAGCCAGAAGCCGAGCAGCGCCACCCCGGTCGCGACCATGATCGACGTGCGGAGCCACCGGTAGTGCTCCGGACGGTACCGGTACAGCCAGACGACGACGCCGAGCGTCACGATGAAGTGCATCGTCGCGTAGAAGACGTTCGCCGCGCGCGCCAGCCAGGGCACGGTCAGCAGCGTCTCGTTGAGGTAGAGCTCGATGTCCAGCCCCAGGGCGCGCTCCGCGGCGAGGATCTGGTCGGCGTGCTCGAACGCGGGCCCGGTACCGTCTTGAACCAGAATGATGCGCGTCAGCGTATAGGCGGTGTAGAAGAGGACGACCAGAAGAAGCTCACGCCACACCGGGGGCGCGGTCAGCACCCGGCGCCGCATCGCCGCGGCCGCCGTTCGCCGCTCGCCGCGCTCAACCTCGGGGGCCTCGTGTCCGCGGGCTGCTGGGGGGGCGGTTTGAGCCATGGTACCTATCTTTGCGGGGCGGCCCCCTGCTGTGATCACCGCGGCGAATGGTCTTCATCTCAGACTTGAGTAGTACGACCCTGACGCGGCATCCGGACTTTCGGGGGAGTGTTTTTCGGGGTCCGTACCCAAATGCGTGTCCTCCCCACGTGGAGCTCGTCACTGATCGGGAGTCAGCTTAGGAGGACCTGGGTACGTCCTGATCACCCCCCGCGAGACGAACGGGGGGACGAATGGCCCGTCACAGGGCGATATCTGGCACCGTGCCGATCGGTGCCGCCGCACTGGCCGTTTCCGGCCTGATCTCATCGCTGAGCGGGATGCCCGCACAAGGGGCGGAGGCGACGACCGCCGCCTTCAAATCGGCCGGTGCCGAATCGGTCGGTGCCGAATCGGTTATTCCCCCTGCCGCGGTATCCCCGCCGGTCTGGAAGCGCTGCACCGGGCTTCCGAAACCGGCGCCGGGCCTGGCGAAGCCGCCGGCCGGGTTCCGGTGCGCGACCCTGAAGGTGCCCCTGGACTACGCCGCCCCGTCCGGCCGGAAGATCGACATCGCGCTGATCCGGACGGCGGCCGCCGAGCCGGACCGCCGCATCGGCTCGCTGCTGTTCAACTTCGGCGGGCCGGGCGGGGACGGCGTCGACACGCTCGCCCGGTTCGCGGGCCAGTACGCGGAACTCGGCAAGCGCTACGACCTGGTCGCGTTCGACCCGCGCGGCGTCGGGCGCAGCACCCCCGTGACCTGCGCCGGCGACCGGCGGATGGACGAGATCGTCGCCCGCGACGACAGCCCCGACACCGCCGCGGAGGAGAAGGCGTACCTCGGCGACCGCACCGCGTACGCGGCCGGGTGCGCGGCCCGCGCCGGGTACCTCCTCCCGCATGTCGGCACCCGCAACGCGGCCGGCGACATGGAAGTGATCCGCACCGCCCTCGGCGAGGAGAAGCTGAACTACTTCGGGATCTCCTACGGCACCTGGCTCGGCGGCTCCTACGCCCGCCAGTTCCCCGCCAGGGTCGGCCGCGCGGTCCTCGACGCCGCGGTCGACACCAAGATCGGCAGCGTGGACCTCGCCCTCCAGCAGGCCGCCTCGTTCCAGCGCGCGCTCGGCGACTTCGGCGCGGCCTGCGCGCGGCTCGGCCGCAAGCACTGCCCGATGGGGGCCGACGGCCCGTCCGTCGTCGCGTCCATCGGGCGGATCCTGGACGGGCTCGACCGGCGGCCGCTGCCCACGTCCACGGGCCGCCTGCTCACCCAGAGCCTCGCGACGACCGGGGTGGGCGCCGGACTGTACTCCCGGGCCGCCTGGCCCTACCTCGCGCAGGGCCTCGTCGACGCGGTCAAGCGGCGCGACGGCTCGCTGCTGCTCATGCTCGCCGACACGCACAACGGCCGCCGCGACAACGGGACCTACACCAACCTCGCGGCCGCCAACACCGCGGTCACCTGCGCGGACGGCGCCGACCGGCACACCCCGGCCGGCGTCCGGCGGCTCCTGCCGAGGTTCCGCGCCGCGTCCCCGGTCTTCGGGGCGACGATGGCCTGGAGCCTGCTGGAGTGCACGGGCTGGCCGGTGGCGGGCGACGACGCGGCCCGCGAGGTGTCGGCGCCGTCCGCCGCGCCGATCCTCGTGATCGGCAACACCGGCGACCCGGCCACCCCGTACGCGTGGGCGCCCGCGCTGACGAAGGAGCTGGGCGGGCGGGCGACGCTCCTCACGCTCCGGGGGGACGGGCACGGCGCCTACGACACCGGCGACCCCTGCGTCCGCGAGACGGTGCACGCCTACCTCCTCCAGGGGACGGTCCCCGCGGGCGGCGCCACCTGCGGCTAGCGGCCCCGGCCCGGTGCGGCCCGGGGGCGTTCACCAGGGAAAGCCGGGTACGCCCGCAAAAAAGGGCGGCCCGGAATGCGGGGCCGCCAGATACCAGACCATTGCTTCGGGGGGACCGATGGGCTTCGTGAAGACACGCGACGGCACCGAGATCCACTACAAGGACTGGGGACGGGGGCAGCCGGTCGTCTTCATCCACGGATGGCCGCTCAACGGCGACGCGTGGGAGGACCAGATGAAGGCGGTCGCCGACGCCGGCTACCGCGCCATCGCGCACGACCGCCGCGGCCACGGCCGCTCCTCCCAGCCCTGGGAGGGCTACGACTTCGACACCTTCGCCGACGACCTCAACGACCTGATCGACGCGCTCGGGATCTGGGACGTCGTCCTGGTGGCGCACTCGATGGGCGGCGGCGAGCTGGCCCGCTACATCGGCCGCCACGGCACCGGCCTCGTCTCGAAGACGGTGCTGCTCGCGGCGATCACGCCGCTGATGCTCCAGACCGGCGCCAACCCCGAAGGGGTGCCCGCCCAGGTGTTCGAGGACATCAAGAACGGCATCATGGCCGAGCGGTCGCAGTTCTGGATGGACATCTCCGAGAGCTTCTTCGGCGCCAACCGGCCCGGCACCAAGGCCACGCAGGGCAACCGGGACGCGTTCTGGTTCATGGCGATGCAGGAGAGCGTCAAGGCGGGCGTGGACTGCGTCACGGCCTTCGCCGAGACCGACTTCACCGAGGACCTGCGCCGGTTCGACGTCCCGACGCTCATCGTGCACGGCGACGACGACCAGATCGTCCCGATCGACGCGACGGCCCGCAAGGCCGCCCAGATGATCCCCGGCGCCACGCTGAAGGTGTACGAGGGCGCCTCGCACGGCCTCGCGCTCGTCCCCGGGGACAAGGAGCGCTTCACACGGGACCTGCTGGACTTCATCCGCGCCTGACGGGCCCGTGCCCGGCGGGGGAGCGGGAGCCGGGGCGGCCGGGACCGCGCGCTAGGTCCCGAGCCGCTCCTGCTCCTCCGCGACGATCTGCCTGGCGAGGGCCTGCTCGGAGATGTCGACCGCGTCGGGCGTCCGCTCCGCGAGGTCGCTGCGCCGCGCGTACTCGTCGAACAGCATGGTCTTGACCTGAAGGATCTCCAGCATCCGCTCGTCCACGCCGCCGGGCGTCAGCAGCCGGTGCACCTGGACGGTCCGCACCTGGCCCATCCGGTGCGCGCGGGCGACGGCCTGCGCCTCCATGGTCGGCTTCACCTGCGGCTCGCAGATGATCACCACGGACGCGGCCTGCAGGTTGAGCCCGACCCCGCCCGCCTGGATCTGCGCCAGCAGGACGGCGTGCCCGGGCTCCTCGGTGAACGCGTCCACCATCTCCTGGCGCAGGGCAGGCGGCGTCCCGCCCGAGATTGGCCCCCGGGCCCGCGGGCCGAGCGCGTCGTGCACGGCGGCCAGCACGTCCCGGAAGTAGGAGAACACCACCACCTTCAGGTCGTTGGCGTCGGCCTCCTCCACCAGCTCCAGCAGGCGGCCGAGCTTGGCGGACTTCCTCGGGACGGCGTACGCGGCGCGGCGCATCGCCATGAAGTTGCCGTCCGCCACGGCCCGCCGGTAGGCCGCCGCGTCCGCCCGGCTGAACTCCTCCAGCTCGTCCACGTGCACGACCTCGGGCAGCTCGACGAGCACGTCCCGCTGGTTGCGCCGCAGGTAGACCGGCGCGACCGCCGACCGGAACGCCCGCGCGCCCATGGCCGCGTCGCTCGGCCGCACCTGCCCGGCCAGCTCGGGCCGCAGGTGCGCGACGAGGCTCCGGAACTCCTCGACCCGGTTCTCCATCGGCGTCCCCGTGAGGAACAGCACGTTCTCGGTCCGCCGGCACCAGTGGGCCACGGCCTGCGCGCGCCGGGTCTCGTGGTTCTTCGCGTAGTGGGCCTCGTCCACGACGAACATGCCGAGCCCGACCTCGTCCGGGACGTTCAGCGAATGCAGCGTGGCCAGCGTCGTCACGGCGATGCCGCCGTCCCCGGCCCACTTCCGCAGCGCCGCCGCGCGCCCGGACCCGTGCAGCGGGTGCGCGGCGATCGTGCTGCGCGACTCGATCTCCCGGACCCAGTTGATCAGCACGCTCGCCGGGCACGCGACGAGGAAGTGCGTCGCCCCCCGCTCCCGCAGGTGCGCGATGGCGGCGATCGCCTGGATGGTCTTCCCGAGGCCCATCTCGTCGCCCAGGATCACCCGCCGCTGGACGAGCGCGAACCGCGCCCCGAACGACTGGTAGCCGCGCAGGGAGACGCGCCGGTACGTGTCGTCGAGCGGCTGCGCCTTGACCCGCGCCGCCAGATCACCGGGCAGGAACCCCTGGGCGGCGTCCCGCTCCGGGTCCAGCGCCGCCAGGTCCGCGAGCAGGGTCTGGTAGTCGGACGCGCGCAGCTCGAAGTCGATCCACGCCTCGTCCGCCGAGACATGCGGCCGCAGCAGGTCCACCGACGCCTGCGAGATGAGCAGCCGGGAGCCCCGGGCCTCCTCGGCCGTCAGTGCCTCGGCCAGCTCGCCGACCGCCTGCCGCGCCCGCTCCCGGCGCGCCGGCAGCGTGAAGATCCGCCGCCACCACGAACCCGCCGGCCGCGCGTCGTGCACCAGGGGGGCGAACCGCTCGTCCACATCCTCGGCGGCGGCCCGGGCGCGCGGCAGCTCCGGCCCCGCGTTGACCAGCCGGTGCAGCGCCACGACCACGGGCGTCATCGCCTCGTCCCGCCGGTCGACGTCGATCCGGATGCTCGCCGACCGCTCCGCCGCCTCCGCCAGGCTCGCCGCCGCCGCGTGCAGCTGCTGCGCGGTCTGCGGCCCGATGCCCGGCAGCAGCTGCAGCCGGTACGGCGGCGCGTCCAGCACGTCGGCGACGCTCGTGAACCCGGCCTCCTCCAGCGGGCCGAGCCGCAGCCGGCCGTCCGTGACGTCCTTCAACCGGGCCGGCGGTATCGACCCGAGCTGCTCCCGCGCCGCCGCGGCCCGCATCGGCGCCAGCGCCGCGTGCACGTCCGCCACGGCCCGCCGGTGGTCGGCGATCAGGTCGCGCGCGGCGTCCAGCAGCGCGTACCCGCCCCGCAGCACGCCCTTGGCGTCGTCCGTCATCCCGCCCCCTCGCCCGCGCTGATCCGCTCGTCCACGGTGCCAGGAGTCAGCAGCCTGTGCACCCGCACGGTCCCGGGACGCCCCGCTCCGTGCACGCGGCCCATCGCCCGCGCCTCCAGGCCCGGGTCCGCCTGCGGCTCACAGAAGATCACCACGGACGCGCCGCGCAGGTTCAGTGTCACCTGCACCTCTGACAGCAGGACGGCGTGCCCGCGCGCGGCGGTGAACTCCGCCACGGCGTCCTCTCGGCGCGTCGCCGGGGTCCGGCGGGTCACGGGCCCGAGCGTCCCCGCGCCGAGCGCGTCATGGACGGTGGCCAGCACGTCGGCGAAGCAGGAGAAGACGACCACCTTCGCGCCGTTGGCCGCGGCCTCCCCGACCAGCTCCCGCAGCCGCTTGAGCTTGGCCGAGCTTTTCGGGGCGGCGTACGCGGCGCGGCGCATCGCCATGACGTCGCCCTCCGCGTCCTCGTACACCGCCTGGCCCGTCCGGCTGAACGGCACCAGCTCGTCCACATGCACGACATCGGGCAGCTCCGCGAGCACGTCCCGCTGGTCGCGCCGCAGATACACGTGCGCGGCCGCCGCCCGGAAGGCCCGCGACCCCAACGCCGCGTGCTCCAGGCGGACTTGGTGCGCCGCCTCATCGGGCAGGTGGCCGAGGAGACCGCGGAAGTCCCCGACCCTTTCGTCCATTGGGATCCCGGTGAGCAGCATGACGTGCTCCGTCTCGCGGCAGAGGCGGGTGACGGTGGTCGCGCGCAGCGTGTCGCGGTTCGTGGTCTGGTGCGCCTCGTCCACCACGAGCATCCCCAAGCCGGGCGGGACGTTCAGGTAGGGCAGCGCGTCGAAGGGGGCGACGGCGATGCCGCCTCGGGACAGCCAGTACCCCGGATGGTGGGCGAGTACCGGGTGCACGGTGATCGAGCAGTACGCCTCGATGTCGCGGACCCAGCGGTGCAGCTTGTTCGGCGGGCATGCCACCAGGAAGCTCGAGATCTCCTCGGTCCGCCGGTGCGCGATGGCGGCGACCGCCTGGAGGGTCTTCCCGAGCCCCGGCTCGTCGCCCAGGATCACCCGCCGCCGGAGGAGCGCGAACCGTGCGCCGAACGCCTGGTAGCCGCGGAGCGGGACCCGCAGCAAGGTCTCGTCGAGGGACTGCGCCCGGACCCGGACCGCCAGCCGGCCCGGCAGGAAACCCTCGGCGGGGTCCCCTTCCGGCTCCTCCGCCCACTCTCGCAGCACGGCCTGGTATTCGACCGGACGCCGCTCGTAGTCGCGCCACGCCTCCTCCGCCGGGACGCGGGGGGCGAGGAGATCCGGCGACCTCAGCAGCGCCGTCTCCGGATCCTCCAGCAGCTCCTTCAGCCAGGCGACCGCCTCCCAGCCCGCCTCCCGCTCCGACCGTGTCCGGAGCAGCCGTCGCCGCCAGGTCACGCACCGGGCGCGGGTCCGCAGCCCGTGGACGTCCCGGCGCACGATCTCGGCGACCGCACTGGCGCGCAGGAGGTCCGGGGCGGCGTTCACCAGCCGGTACAGCGCGACCACCAGCGGGGTCGCCGCCTCGTCCCGCGGGACGATCTCGATCCGCAGGCCCGCCGTCCATTCGGCCGCGGTCGCCAGCCGCTGCGCGGCCCCGTGCAGCCGCCCCGCCGTGACCGGCCCCACACCCCGCAGCAGCCGGAGCCCCTCCGGCGCCGATTCGAGGATCTCCGCGACGCTGACGAGCTCCGCGCCCCGCACCGCGCCGAACCGGACCGGCCCGCCGGCGGTGTCCTTCAGCCGCGTGACCGGAACGGACCTGAGCCGTTCGAGCGCCGCCTCCGTCCGCAGCGGTCGGGTCGCCGCCACCACGTCGTGACGCGCCCGCCAATAGTCGCCGAGCAGTCTCGTCGCGGCGAGTTCCAGCGTGCCGGCGTCCCGCAGAACGCGGCCGACATGCTCCCTCATCCACGCGCCTCCGCGGACATGATGCCAGCCACAACGCCTCAATTCGGACGAATTGGGCTAGACGCTCCGGCCGGCCGGGTGCCCGCGCGGAAGGTGCGGCGGTAGGTGTCCGGAGGTACGCCGACCGTGCGGCGGAAATGCCGGCGCAGCGTCGCGGCGGTGCCCATGCCGGTGGCCGCCGCGATGGCGTCGATGCCGTCGTCGGTGCTCTCCAGCAGTTCCTGGGCGTGCCGGATCCGCTGGACCAGCAGCCACTGCAACGGGGTGGTGCCGGTCGCGGACTTGAACTGCCGGCCAAGGTGGCGGGGGCTCAGCCGCGCGCGGCGGGCCAGGTCTTCCACGGTCAGCGGCTGGTCCAGGCGCTCGACCGCCCAGCCGAGGAGCTCCGCCAGCGGGTGGCCGTCCCGGGCGGGCACCGGGTTCGCGACGAACTGCGCCTGGCCGCCGTCGCGGTGCGGTGGCACGACCAGGCGGCGGGCCAGCGCGTTGGCGGCCGAGGACCCGTGGTCGAGGCGGACGAGGTGCAGGCACAGGTCCATCGCGGCGGCCTTGCCGGCGGAGGTGAGCACGCTCCCGCCGTCCACGTAGAGCACGTCCGGGTCGACCTCGACCCGTGGGTAGCGCGCGGCCAGGGCCTCGGTGTGCGCCCAGTGCGTCGTCGCGCGCCTCCCGTCGAGCAGGCCGGCGGCGGCGAGCACGAACGCGCCCGTGCAGAGGGAGGCCACGCGCGCCCCGGCCTCGTGCGCCGCGCGCACCGCGTCGACCAGGCCGGCGGGCGGCTCCGCCTCGGTGTCGGCCCAGCCCGGGACGATCACGGTGCCGGCGCGCGGGAGGTGGTCGAGCCCGTGGTCGGGCTCCATCCGGAACCGGCCGGCCCGCACCGACCCCGGCCCGCAGACGGCGAGGTCGTACCAGGGCCCGGCCGTCCCGGGCGGGGGGCCGGACCCGAAGACCTCGTACGCCAGGGACAGCTCGAACTGCAGCATCCCGTCGGTGACGGCCAGCGCGACAGTGCTCATGTCCGGAATTGTACGGATCATGGCGTTCCAGCCACTCGCCGGATGCGACGGGCGCTCGCCAGGATGGTCCCGGCAGAGGTCGTTCGAGCAGAAGGAGAACCCGTGGGATCAGGGCGGATGGTGGCGGTCTACGGCGCGTACGGGCACACCGGGCGCTTCGTGGTGGCACGGCTGCGGGAGCGCGGCTTCGTGCCGGTCCTGTCCGGGCGCGACGCCGAGAAGCTGAAGGCCCTGGCGGCCGGATCGGGGGAGGAGGTCCGTCCCGCGTCGGTCGGCGACCCGGCCTCGCTCGACGCGGCACTGGCCGGCGCGGCGGCCGTCGTCAACGCCGCCGGCCCCTTCGCGGTGACCGCCGCCCCCGTGATCGAGGCGGCCCTGCGCGCCGGCATCCCGTACGTGGACGTCGCCGCCGAGATCGAGGCCAACGCCGACACGTTCGCGCACTTCGCGGACCGGGCCCGTGCCGCCGGAGCGGTGGTCGTCCCCGCGATGGCCTTCTACGGCGGCCTCGGGGACCTGCTGGCGACCGCCGCGATGGGCGACTGGACGGCGGCCGACGAGGCGCACGTCGCCTACGGGCTGAGCGGCTGGCACCCCACCGCCGGGACGCGCGCCGCGGGCGCGGTCTCCCGGCAGCGGCGGGACGGCCGCCGCGTCCGCCACACCGGCGGCCGCCTGGAGTACCGCGACGACGACCCGCCGACGCTGGAGTGGCCCTTCCCCGACCCGATGGGCCGCCGGGCCGTCATCGGGGAGTTCACGATGGCCGACGTCGTCACCCTCCCCAGCCACCTCGACATCCCCGAAGTGCGCACCTACATGACCGTCGAGGCGGCCAGGGACCTGTCGTCCCCGGATACCCCGGAGCCGGCCCCGGCCGACGAACTGGGCCGCTCGGACCAGACGTTCGTCGTGGACGTCGTCGTGCGCCGCGGCGGCGCCGAGCGGCGCGCCACGGCGACGGGACGCGACATCTACGCGGTCACCGCGCCGCTCGTGGTGGAGGCCGTCGACCGCATCCTCACCGGGCGGACCAGGACGGCCGGCGTCGCCTCGGCCGGCGAGATCTTCGACGCGCCGGACTTCCTCCGCGCGCTGTCCCCGCACATCTCCCTGGACCCCCGCCCGTAGCGCGCACCCGGGCGGGCCGGAACGCCGAGGGGCCCGGCGGCGCACGGCCGCCGGGCCCCTCGGCCTCCGAACTCAAATGTCGTAGTACATCTCGAACTCGTGCGGGTGCGGGCGGAGGCGGATCGGGTCGATCTCGAACTCGGTCTTCATCGTGATCCAGGTCTCGATGAGGTCCTGGGTGAAGACGCCGCCCTCCAGCAGGTAGTCGTGGTCGCTCTCCAGCGCCGCGAGGACCTCCGGCAGGGAGCCGGGCACCTGCGGGATGGCGCGGGCCTCCTCGGGCGGCAGCTCGTAGAGGTCCTTGTCGATCGGCTCCGCGGGCTCGATCTTGTTCTTGATGCCGTCCAGGCCCGCCATCAGCATCGCCGAGAAGGCGAGGTAGGGGTTGCAGGACGGGTCCGGCACGCGGAACTCGACGCGCTTGGCCTTCGGGTTCGAGCCGGTGATCGGGATGCGGATGCACGCCGAGCGGTTGCGCTGGGAGTAGACCAGGTTGACCGGCGCCTCGTACCCGGGGACGAGCCGGTGGTAGCTGTTCACCGTCGGGTTGGTGAAGGCCAGCAGGGACGGCGCGTGCTTGAGCAGCCCGCCGATGTAGTAGCGGGCGTTGTCGGACAGGCCCGCGTAGCCGACCTCGTCGTAGAACAGCGGCGCGCCGTCCTTCCACAGGGACTGGTGGCAGTGCATGCCGGAGCCGTTGTCACCGAAGATCGGCTTCGGCATGAACGTGACGGTCTTGCCGGCGGCGCGCGCGACGTTCTTGACGATGTACTTGTAGAGCAGGAGCTGGTCGGCCGAGTTCAGCAGGGTGTCGAACCGGAAGTCGATCTCGGCCTGGCCCGCGGTGCCCACCTCGTGGTGCTGCATCTCGACCTGGATGCCGGCCTTGAGGAGCTGGGTGACCATCTCCGAGCGCAGGTCCGTGTAGTGGTCCATCGGCGGGACGGGGAAGTAGCCGCCCTTGTAGGGGGGCTTGGCGCCGAGGTTGCCCCCGGGCTCCTCCCGGCCGGTGTTCCACGCGCCCTCGACCGAGTCGAGGTAGTAGTAGCCGGCGTTCGCCTTGGTCTCGAACCGGACGTCGTCGAAAATGTAGAACTCGGCCTCGGGGCCGAAGTAGCACGTGTCGGCGATGCCGGTGCCGCGCAGGTAGTCCTGCGCCTTCTTCGCCACGTTGCGCGGGTCGCGGCTGTACGGCTCGCCCGTCAGCGGGTCGTGCACGAAGAAGTTCAGGTTCAGGGTCTTGTGCTGGCGGAACGGGTCGATGACGGCGGTCGACGGGTCCGGGAGCAGGAGCATGTCCGACTCGTGGATCTCCTGGAAACCGCGGACCGACGAGCCGTCGAACATCAGCCCCTCGGTGAAGACGCTCTCGCCGAAGCTCTCGACGGGGAACGTGAAGTGCTGCATCTTGCCCGGCAGGTCCACGAACCGGCAGTCGACGAATCGCACACCTTCGTTCCTGATGTAGCTCAGGACCTCTTCGGCGCTGCTGAACATCCAGCCTCCTTGGGGCGCTTCTTGGCTTCCCGCAGGCTATGGCGATGCCGTTTCCCGGCCGTGTCTCATATGTTTCCGCTGTGTTACGGGTTGTGCGCCCGCTGCGGAAGCCCGGATCCGGGCCCCGGAGGAGACCGGATAGCGTAGGGGCATGAGCAGTGGCAAGGCGAAGGCCGGCGGGCCGCGGTGGACGCAGACGTGGCTGACCGGGGCGCGCTCGGCCGGCGCCGACCTCGGTGACCCGGGCGAGCGGCTCGGCCTCCCGGCCAGTGGCAGCGGCGCCGTCGCGTCCTACGGCCGGCGGCTCGTCGGGCTCTTCGTCGACTGGGGGCTGTCCCTGCTGGTCGCGAGCCTGCTGGCGCGCTCGCTCGGCTGGGACCCGTCGCAGCGCAGCATGTGGACGCTGGTCGTCTTCGCGATCCAGGCATGGCTGCTGACCGCCCTGCTCGGCACGACGATCGGCAAGCGGCTGTGCGGCATCCACGTCGCCCGGCTGGACGGGAAGCCCGTCGGCCTCGGCTGGTCGCTGGTCCGGACGCTGCTGCTCGTGCTGGTCGTCCCCGCGCTCATCTGGGACCGGGACTACCGCGGCCTCCACGACCGCGCCGCCAACACGGTCGTCGTCAACATCTGACCGCGCTCACTACAGGAACTCAAGAGATGCCCGTTGGGCATCTCTCCGAAGAGACCCCGGCATGCGATCAACTCAGCGCATCTTGGGCTTGGGGCCCTTGGGCATCTTGACGCCCTTCGGGATCGGGCCCTTCGGCATCTGCATCGACCGGGGGAGCGCCTGCAGCCGGTCGTTCAGCTCGGCGACCTGCGGCTTCTTGAGGTTGCGGGGCAGCTTCATCAGGTGGCGCTGCAGCTTGTCCACCGGGATCTGGCCCTCGTCGGTCCCGACCTGCACGTCGTAGATCGGCACCTGCTGCGCGGCGCGGGACAGGCGCTTCTTCTCGGCGCCGAGCAGCGGGCCGACGCGGCTGCGCGGGCCCTCCGACACCAGCACCACGCCGGGGCGGCCCACCGCGCGGTGCACCATGTCGAGGTTGCGGTTGCCGCTGACGGCCTCGGTGACCGTCCAGTCGCCGCGCATGTTCTTCAGGATCGCGACGGCGGCGCCCGGCTGCCCGGCGATCGCCTTGTACTGCGCGCGCTGCGCCAGCTGGCCGAACACGATCATGCCGACCGCCAGCGCGGTCAGCACCCCCATCGGGATGAAGAACCAGAGCTGGCCGAAGACCAGGCCGATGAGGATGACGACGACCAGGGCGCCGATCGCCGAGGCGAACACGATCGGCAGGGCCTTCGGGTCGGCCTGCCGGAGCAGCTGGGCGACCATGCGGATCTGCTTGAGGCGGCCCGGACGCTCCTGGGCCCCGTCCGTGGGCTTCTTCGACATAAATCCAAGGATAGTCGTGTCGCGGCGTTCGCGCGCTCAGCCCTCCCGCGCCTCGATCGCCTGCTTGTACAGGCGGCCGGCGCGGTAGCTGGACCGGACGAGCGGCCCCGACATGACGCCCGCGAAGCCGATCTCCTCGGCCTCGGCGGCCAGCTCCACGAACTCCTCGGGCTTCACCCACCGCTCGACCGGGTGGTGGCGGGGGCTCGGCCGCAGGTACTGGGTGATCGTGACGAGTTCGCAGCCGGCCGCGTGCAGGTCGCGCAGGGCCTGCGAGACCTCCTCGCGGGTCTCGCCCATGCCGAGGATCAGGTTGGACTTGGTGACCAGGCCGTCCGCGCGCGCCATCGTGAGGACGTCGAGGGAGCGCTCGTAGCGGAAACCGGGCCGGATCCGCTTGAAGATCCGCGGGACGGTCTCAACGTTGTGCGCGAGCACCTCCGGCCGGGAGGAGAACACCTCGGCGAGCTGCTCGGGCACCGCGTTGAAGTCGGGGATCAGCAGCTCGACGCCGCAGCCGGGGATCGCCGCGTGGATCTGCCGGACGGTCTCCGCGTACAGCCAGGCCCCGCCGTCGTCGAGGTCGTCGCGGGCGACGCCGGTGACGGTGGCGTACTTCAGTCCCATCGTGGCGACGGACTCGGCGACGCGGCGCGGCTCGTCCCGGTCGAGTTCCGCCGGCTTCCCCGTGTCGATCTGGCAGAAGTCGCAGCGCCGGGTGCACTGGTCGCCGCCGATCAGGAACGTGGCCTCCCGGTCCTCCCAGCATTCGTAGATGTTGGGGCAGCCGGCCTCCTGGCACACGGTGTGCAGGCCCTCGGACTTCACCAGGCCGCTGAGCTCGCGGTACTGCGGGCCCATCTTCAGCCGGGTCTTGATCCACTCGGGCTTGCGCTCGATCGGGGTCTGGCTGTTGCGCGCCTCGACGCGCAGGAGCTTGCGTCCCTCAGGTGTCACCGTCGTCACGGCACCCAGCGTACGTCGGGATCTCCGGTCCGGCACATCGGCCGCCGCGGGGCTCAAAGGCGTATCGGAGCGATCTCGAACGCATGACAGTACCCTCTTCACCTCGCTGATTCGCGTGTTTCCGCCATGTCCAACAGCCGATCTCTCTAGGGTGACTCCCTGTCGTCACGCAACAGCGTTAGCAGGAGGACCGCCGTGGGTCTGGCAATGTCGTACCTCAGGGTGCCGCCGGTACTGGAGGGGGAGCCCGATCCCGGCCGGATCGCCCGCCACGTCTTCGGCACCGCCGACTGGCGCCGGCGCGGCGCGGCGGAACTGTTCGATCTCGGCTGGGCGTGGCAGGCGGTGCACTACCTCGTCACCGGCGACCCGTGGGACGGGCGGCAGCCCGAGGCCGACCTGGTGTGCGGGGGCCGGCTGCTCACCGAGGACGGCGCCGACGAGCTGGGCATGGACGTCATCTACCTGGCGCCGGACCGGGTCAAGCCGGCCGCCGACCACCTGGCCGCGACGCCGTTCGCGAAGCTCGCCGAGCGGTACGACCCGGCGGCGATGGGCCGGGCGGGCGTCCAGGACGCGGGCAGGCTGGACGGCGCCGCCCGCGACAAGGTGCTCAAGCCCGCCTACGACGGGCTGGCGAAGTTCTTCGGGGCGGCCGCCGCCGAGGGGCAGGCCGTGTACAAGGTGATGTTCCCCGAGGGCTGAGCCCGGCGGGCGCTCAGGCGCCCAGTTGCGCCTTGGTGCGGTGGAGTGTGGCCACCGCGCCGAACGCGGCGGCCAGGTGCCGCTCGACCATCGGGACGACCTCGGCGACCGGCACGTCGCGGCCCAGTTCGGCGCTGAGGCTGGTGGAGCCCACGTCGCGGATCCCGCAGGGGACGATCTTGTCGAACCAGCCCAGGTCGTTGTCGCAGTTGAGCATGAACCCGTGCATCGCCACGCCCCGCGCCACCCGGATGCCGATGGAGCCGATCTTGCGGTTCGGGGTGCCGGGCACCCACAGGCCGCTGTGCCCCTCCACGGTGACGGTCTCCAGGCCGAGCTCGGCGCAGACGTCCATCATCATCCGCTCGAGCAGCCGCACGTAGCCGACCACGTCCTTCGGGTCGTCCAGCCGGACGATCGGGTAGCCGGTGAGCTGCCCCGGGCCGTGCCAGGTGATCTTGCCGCCGCGGTCCACGTCCACGACGGGGGCGCCGGGGTCGCCGAGCGGGCGGTCGAGGGCTCCGGTGCGCTTGCCCGCCGTGTAGACCGGCTCGTGCTCCATCAGCAGGACGGTGTCGGGGATCACGTCGTCGACCCGCAGCGCGTGGGTGCGCTTCTGCAGTTCCCATCCGTCCGTGTAGGGAACGGCCGCCGTGCCGAACCCGGCGTGCACCACCACCAGCTCGCGTACGTCCACATCGCTCACGGGTGCCAGCTTATGCCCTAATGGCGCGCCGCTTCAGAGTTCGGCGAGGAGGCGGGGCTGCAGCCGGTGCTCCTTCGCCGTCCCCGGCCCGTCCGGCTCGACGCGGTAGGCGCCGGCCTCGCGCCGGTAGGAGACCGCCTGCACGAATTCGGTGCCGACGTAGTGCAGCCCGACGGCCTCGTCGGCCGCGTACCCGCCCGGCAGCGACCCCTCGCCCACGAGCTGCTGCAGCAGCGGGCGCCGCTGCGGGTCGCTGTCGTAGTGCACCCCGCAGGAGAACGGCAGGAAGCCCAGGCCGTCGGTCAGCGGGCGGAGCTGCGGCCCGAAGGAGTCGGTGTTGCCGCCGACGTGCCAGCACAGCGCGCCCGCGCTCTGCCCGGACAGGACGACGCCCTCCTGCCACGCCTCGCGCATGATCTCGTCCAGGCCGTGCAGCCGCCACAGCGCCAGCAGGTTCGCCACGCTGCCGCCCGACACGTACACCAGGTCCTGGGTGAGCAGGTGCGCCCGGACGTCGGGCACGTTCGGCATCGGGAACAGGGTCAGATGGCTGACCTCGGCGTCCATCGACGAGAACGCGGCGTAGAAGCGCGCGACGTACTCGGCGCCGTCGCCGACCGCCGTGGTGAGGAAGCAGACCCTCGGCCGGTCCTGGCCGGTCAGGTCGAACGCGTAGCGCAGCAGCGGGCTGGGTGCGAGCCCCTCCCTGCCGTCCGGCACGAACGTGCCCCCGCCGATCGCGAGAATGTGCGGCTGTCCGTCGGTGCTCATTCACCCTCCTCTGACCAAGCTCTCTCAATGTCACCGTATGGCTACCGAACGGGAGCGGCCGGGACTTTGACGATTCTTGGGACTGACAGGACTCACCGGGACGGGACTCGCCGGCGCGCGCCTCACGCGCGGGCTCACAGTGCGGGGCTCGGGACCGACAGGGCGGCGGCGAGGGCGTCCGCCACGTCCTCGTGGGCGAACCGGAAGCCGGCCTTCTCCAGCCGCCGCGGCAGGACCCGCTGGCTGATCAGCGGCCCTTCCGCGGCGAACTCGCGCAGCGCGGCGCGGAGCGCGAACGCGGGGACGGCCAGCCGCGTCGGCCGGTGCAGCACGCCGCCGAGCGCCCGCGTGTACGCCTCGTTGGTCACCGGGTTCGGCGCGGTCAGGTTGACCGGCCCGGCGATCTCCCGGTCGATGAGGAACCGCAGCGCCGCGACCTGGTCGGCCAGCGAGATCCAGCTGATCCACTGCCGGCCGTCGCCGAGCCTGCCGCCCAGCCCGAGCCGGAACAGCGGCAGCGTCCGGCCCAGCATCCCGCCTTCCCGGGTCAGGATGACGCCGGTGCGCGGGTGGACGACCCGGACGCCCGCCTCCGCCGCGGGCGTGGCGGCGGCCTCCCAGTCGCGGACGAGGTCCGCCAGGAAGCCCTCGCCGGCCGGGGCGTCCTCGTCGACCTCGCGCCCGCCGGTGTCGCCGTAGTAGCCGATCGCCGAACCGCACACCAGCACGGCCGGGCGCCGCCCGGCCGCCGCGATCGCCTCCGCGATCGTGCGGGTGCCGACGACGCGGCTGTCCCTGACCTTGCGCTTGTACGCCTTCGTCCACGGCCGGTCGCCGATCCCGGCGCCCGCCAGGTGCACCACGGCGTCCGTGCCGTCCAGGGCGGCGGCCTCGACGCAGCCGTCGGCGGGGGACCACCGCGCCTCGTCGGGTGCGGACGGTTCGCGCCGTATCAGCCGGACGACCTCGTGGCCGTCCTCCCGCAGCGACTTCACCAGCGCCGAGCCGATGAGGCCCGACGAGCCCGTGACGGTGACCCTCATGGAACCCACCCTAGGTGGACCGCGCCACGGGCTGCTGAAATTCTCAGCGGCTCCCGGGTTTCCCCGGAATGGACCGCGGGCCCCCGCCGGCCTGCGGCGGGGGCCCGGGTCGCGAGCCGTCGAGGGCTCAGAGGCCGAGGTCGGCCTCGAAGTTGCCCTCCTCCAGGCGGTGCTTGATCGTGGCGAGGAAGCGGGCGGCGTCCGCGCCGTCGATCAGCCGGTGGTCGTAGGTCAGCGCCAGGTAGACCATCGAGCGCACCGCGATGACCTCGCCCAGGTCGGGGTCGTCGATCACGGCGGGGCGCTTGACGACCGCGCCGGTGCCGAGCATGCCGACCTGCGGCTGGTTGAGGATCGGGGTGTCGAACAGCGCGCCGCGGCTGCCGGTGTTGGTCAGCGTGAACGTGCCCCCCGCCAGCTCGTCCGGGCTCACCTTGCCGGCGCGGGTGCGCTCGGCGAGGTCGGCGATCCGCTGCGCGAGGCCGCCCAGGTTGAGCTGGCCCGCGTTGTGCACGACCGGGACCATGAGGCCCCGCTCCGGCACGTCCACCGCGATGCTGAGGTTCTCGACGTCGTGGTAGGTGACCTCGTTGGTCTCGCCGTTGATGACCGCGTTCAGCTTCGGGTGCGCCTTGAGCGCCTCGACGGTCGCCATGGCGAAGAACGGCAGGAACGACAGCTTGACGCCCTCGCGGGCCTGGAAGTCGGCCTTGGCCTGCTCCCGGAGCCGCGCGATCTTGGTGATGTCCACCTCGACGACCGTGGTGAGCTGCGCGGCGACCTGCAGCGACTCGACCATGCGGCGGGCGATCGTCTGCCGCATCCGCGACATCTTCTCGGTCCGGCCGCGCAGCGCGAGCTGCTCGGCGGGGGCGCCGGCGGGCGCCGGGGCCGGCCGCCGCCCCGCGGCGGGTGCCGCGGCGGGCGCCGGAGCCGGTGCGGGGGCGGCGGGCGCGGCCGGCTGCCGGGCGGCCTCCTGGGCGGCGCGGGCCGCCTCCAGGACGTCCTGCTTGCGGATGCGGCCGCCGACGCCGGTGCCCTTGACCGTGGACAGGTCGACGTTGTGCTCGGTGGCGAGCTTGCGCACCAGCGGCGTGACGTAGGGCCCGTCGCCGGACGGCGCCTCGGGGGCGGGCTGCTG
>NZ_SMKB01000389.1:0-4009 GCF_004348575.1 Actinomadura sp. 7K534 | reverse complement strand
GGCCGGCGTGGTGCCCCTGGGGACCCGGCAGCGCGCCGAAGGGCGGCGGCTGCGGAGCCGTGTGGCCCCTGGCGCCGGACGGGTCGGTGACCGGGTCGGGCGGCAGGACCGCACCGGCCATCGCGGACGGGCCGGCGTGCGGGTCCGTGGAACCCGGCGCCGCGCCCGCGTGGTGCCCGGGGGCCTCGGCCGGGAGGCCGGGGAACGCGGGCAGCGGCTGGACGGACGCCCCCGCCGAAGGCGCCCCGCTGGCGGCCCCGACCAGCCGTTCCTGGGCCTCGCGGGCGGTCGGGCGCTGCGCGGGCTCCTTGGCCAGGCACGCCTCGACGAGTTCGCGCATCGGGCTGGGCAGGTCGCCGAGGTCCGGGTCGGCGGTCAGGATCCGGTGCATGACCGTCGCCAGCTCGTCGTTGCCGAACGCGGGACGTCCCGTGGCGGCGAACACCATGGTCGTGCCCCAGGCGAACATGTCGGAGGCCGTGCTGACCTCGCTGCCGGTGAAGTGCTCGGGCGCCATGTAGGCGGGAGTACCGACGTTCTGCGTTTCCCCCGCCGCGCCCAGCGCGCGCGCCACGCCGAAGTCGATGACCCGTGGGCCGTCCGGCCCCATCATCACGTTGTGGGGCTTGAAGTCGCGGTGCACGATCCCGGCCTGATGGATCGCGGTGAGCGCCGTCAGGGTGCTGATGGCTAGCCGCTCCAGTGCCCCGCCCCTGCGCGGCCCCTCCGTGCGCACGACATGGTGCAAGGAAACGCCTGGGACGTACTCACTGACGATGTAGGGCTGGTCCCCGGCGACGTCGGCGTCTATGACCTGCGCGGTGCAGAACCGCGCCACCCGCTTGGCGACTTCAAGTTCGCGGACGAAGCGCGCGCGGGCGGACTCGTCCCCCGCGAGCCCGCCGTGCAGGAGCTTGATGGCGACGTGGTCCTCGGCGGCGCGGCCGTCCTCGGCGGCGCGGCCCGCGGACTCACCGGCGGGGCGGCCGAGGAAGACGGCGCCCTGGCCGCCCTCGCCCAGGCGGCCGAGGATCTCGTACCCGCCCAGCCGGGTCGGATCGCCCGACCGCAGTGGATGGGCATCCGGCATCGTCCTGTCCGTCACGCCACTCGCTCCCCGTCACTATCGGTGCATTGTCACTTTCGGCTCATCGGCGGAACATCGCCGCACCACCCCGGGCATCCCCGCAAGACTATGGACACAAGATGGTAGGTGCTCCGCGGAGCAGTTGATCTAGCCATGGCACCACCTTGGTTAACTGGACTACAGTCCGATTCAAGCGGGTTGAGAGGGCGTGCAGTGATGGACCGCGGTCCCGCCGGGAGGAGCGTCGACCTGGAGCTGATGCGGACGCCCCCGCCCAAGGAGCGCGCGGACGCCGCGCGCAACCGGGTGAAGGTCCTCGAAGCGGCCGCCGCGATGTTCGCCCGGCACGGCGTCGAGTCGGTCTCGATGGACGCGGTCGCCGCCGCCGCGGGCGTCGGCAAGGGGACGCTCTTCCGCCGCTTCGGCGACAAGGCGGGCCTGGCCGTGGCGCTCCTGGACGAGCGCGAGCGCGAACTCCAGGACGCGATCCTGTCCGGCCCGTCACCGCTCGGGCCGGGCGGCGGGGGCGAGGCCGTCCCGCCCGCCGAGCGCCTGCACGCCTTCGCCGACGCCTACCTGGACTACGTCCTGGAGCATCTGTCCCTTGTGCGCATGTCCGAGACGGCATCGCCGGGCGCCCGGTACCGCATCGGCGCCTACGGCTTCTGGCACCGGCACGTGACGATCCTGCTCGACCAGATCGTCGCCGACGGGGACGCGCTGGCGCACGCGCTGCTCGCCGTCCTCAGCGCGGAGCACCTGACCGCGATGATCGAGAACGTGGGCGCGGAACGCGCGCGCGCCGCCGTGCGCGCTCTCTTCGACGTGGCGGGCTCCTAGCAAGCCCTGGAGACGACGAGGCCCCGGATACGGCGAAGCCCCCGTGGCGGGCACGGGGGCTGTGCGGTGTCCGGCTCGGGCAGGGCCGGACTGGGCCGGGTCAGGCCGGTTCGGGTGTCCGCCGCTCGGGGAACTGCTCCGCCCGGCCGTTCCCATTGCCCGGCGGGCCCTCCTCGGCGTGGCCTCGTCGGCCGGCTTCGGCGTGGCCGCGTTCGAGCCGCGCGGCGACCATCAGGGCGCGCAACGACGTCGTCTTCACGTTCGCGTGGGCGCTGGAACGGGTTCTGGGGATGCTGCTGGGCAAGACCGGCCTCCGTGAGTTCGTCGACGTTAGTTGCAACTGCAAGATTTTCGCTCGTATTCCGAGTGATCGTCGCTTTTTCCACCGGCCGACTCCGGTCGCCGCTCGGCCGTCCCCCACGGTCGGCTCCCGGGCACGGGAGTGCTGGGCCTGCCGCTCACCGTGCTCTGCCCGCGCCTCACCGGGTTCGTGGCGGGCGCGCTCGTCGCGTCGGCCGTCGTGGCCGTCCGCCTGTGGCGCGCCCGCCGCCGAACCGTCAGAGGTACAGGCCCGGCCCCTCGGCGGCCGCCGAGGGGCCGGCGGGCTCCAGGTCGCCGGCCGCCAGGGTGGACAGTTCGGCCGCGTCCGACGAGTCGGTGAGGCGTTCGGACTGGGCGGCGACGGCGGCGTCGAGGAGGTTGCGCATGAGGCGCCCGTTCCCGAACGCGGGCCCGCGCGGGACGTCGCGGATCAGCGTGCGCAGCCGCGCGGGGACGCCGGGGCCCAGGCGGAGCCCCTCCGCGGCGGCGAGGTGCTCGAAGATCTGGACGAGCTCGTCGTCGGAGTAGTCGGGGAAGGCGATGCGCTTCGGGAAGCGGGACGCGAGCCCGGAGTTCGCGGCGAGGAAGGACTCCATCTCCCGCTCGTAGCCCGCGGCGATCACGACGAGGTCGCCGCGGTACTCCTCCATGAGCTGGACGAGCGTGGAGACGGCCTCCTGGGTGTAGGAGTCGCCCGCGAGGGAGTACGCCTCGTCGATGAACAGGACGCCGCCGAGGGCCTGCTCGACGGCGGCCCGCACCCGCGGGGCGGTCTGGCCGATGTAGGAGCCGATGAGGTCGGCGCGGGCGACCTCGACGAGGTGCCCGGACGACAGCAGCCCGAGATCGGCGTAGACGGAGGCGACGAGGCGGGCGACGGTCGTCTTCGCGGTGCCGGGGTTGCCGGTGAACACCATGTGCCGGGTCGGGACGGTGACCTGCTGCCCGGCGGCGCGGCGCAGGTCCCCGGCGCGGGCCTCGGCGGCGAGGCGGTGCACCTCCTTCTTCACGTCCGCCAGGCCGATGAGCCCGTCGAGCTCGGCGAGCGGGTCGGTGACGGGCCGGACGCGGGTGGCGCCGCTCAGCGTGTCCGGGATGTCCTCGGCGAGGAGCGCGGACAGGTCCTCCGGGGTGGGCTTGCGCAGGGCGGTGATGCGCCGGGCCTGGAGGACGGTGGCGCGCTCGCACAGGTTGCGCATGGTGCGGGCGTTGCCGAACGAGCGGCCGCGCGGGGCGCGGCGGAGCAGGTCGGCCACCCGGTCGCGGGCGTCCGGCGCCAGTTCGAGGCCGGCGGACTTCACCTGGGCGGAGAAGATCTCGATCAGCTCCCCGTCGGTGAAGTCCGGGAACCGGACCGTGCCGGGGAACCGGGACGCCAGACCGGGGTCGGACGCGATGAACCGCCGCATCTCCCGCTCGTATCCGGCGACGATGACGACGAGGTCCTCACGGTGGTTCTCCATGAACTTCAGCAGCTCGGCGACGGCCTCGGGGCCGAAGTCCTCCTCCACGCCCTCCTGGTGGAGCGAGTACGCCTCGTCGATGAACAGGACGCCGCCGAGGGCGCGCTGCACCACGTTCCGCGTCTTCACGGAGGTCTCGCCGATGTACTGGCCGACGAGCGTCGAGCGGGTCGCCTCGACGAGGTGCCCGGACGTCAGCACGCCGAGGTCCTTGAGGATGCGCGCGAACAGCCGGGCCACGACGGTCTTGCCGGTGCCGGGGTTGCCGGTGAACACCATGTGCCGGGCGGGCGGGGCG
>NZ_SMKB01000388.1:0-4014 GCF_004348575.1 Actinomadura sp. 7K534 | reverse complement strand
GGAGTTGGCGGTGGGGATTCCGGGGGCGTCCCTGGTCAGGGCGGTGGCGCATGCGCCGGTCACGCTCGTGGACGCGGGTGCCCGGCGGGTCTCCCAGGGGGCCGGTGCGCTCGCGACGCTGGCAGGTGGAAGGCCCCGGCGGCGCGTGTGGATCGGCGAGGGGCGCGCTCACATCCAGGTGAACGGGCTGTCGGGGGGCGGAGGCCGGCACCGGCGGTACGTGGACGCGTTGACGGGCGCGCTGCGGCGACTGGACGGGGTGAACTGGGCGGAGGTCAACGCCGTCACCGGCCACGTCCTGGTCGCCTTCGCGAAAGCCGAGGTGGGCCTGGACGCGTTGCTCGAGACCGTCCGCGACGTGGAGGAGGCGCACAGCGCCGCCCAGCCCGACGCGCTAACAGCCCAGAAAGACGTGCACGCCGCGCCGCCCGATGACGAGATGGCCTGGGCGGCGGCCATGTCCGCGCTCGTCGCGGACTGCGCGGGTGCGGTCGGGGCCTTGGCCGGGCGGCTGCTCGTCCTGCCGCCCATTCCGAGCCCGGTGCGGGCGGCGGTCTCGGTGGCGGACGCGGCGCCCCACGTGCGGCGGGTGCTGGACCGGTCGCTCGGCGGCATGCGCACCGACGCCCTGCTCGGCACCGCCAACGCCGTCGTCCAGGGCGCAGGGCAGGGCATCGCCCCGCTCGCCACGGACGCCGTGCACCGCGTCTTCCAGCTGTACGAGGTCGCGGCGCGCCGGGACGCGTGGCGGCGCCGGGAGCCGGACCTGGCGGCCGGGCCGCAGCCGCAGGAGTGCGGTGCCCCGGGGCGGCGGCCGTGCCCGCTGCCGGACGGTCCGGTGGAGCGGGCCGCGAACCGCACCGAGCTGGGGCACCTGCTCGGCGGGGCCGGTGTCCTCGCGGGTACGCGCGACATGTCCGCCGCCGCCGAACTGCTGCTGGCGACCATGCCGAAGGCCGCGCAGAACGGGCGGGACGCGTTCGCGTCCGTGCTGGCGCACGACCTGGCCCGACGCGGTGTGGTGGTGCTGGAACCGGGCGCATTGCGCAGGCTCGACCGCGTCAGCGCGGTGGTCATCGACTCCGCGGTGCTGTGCAGCGGGGAATTGCGGATGCTGTCCGCGACCGGCGAGCGCCTGGAGGACGCGGACGTTTGGCGCACCGCCGCAGCGCTGATCGCGGGCCGCGCCGCCGGGGACCGGCGCCTGCTGAAGGTGTCCGGCACCCCCGCCGGCCCCAAGGGCATGACCCTCGACCTGCTGGACGAGCGGGACCGGCTGTGCGGGCAGGTCCTGGTGGGCTGTGCGCTCGACCCGACGGCCGAGGGGCTGCTCGCGGCGGCGCACCAGGCGGCCGACGTGGTCGTCCTGACCGAGCACGCGAGCACCCGGGAACTCGTGGCCTGGGGCGACGACTCCCCGGTGACCGTCGACGACCTCGCGGACTCGGTGCGGGCCCTGCAGCGGGAAGGCCACGGGGTCCTGGTGATCTCGCGCGGGCAGGACCGGGCGCTGGACGCGGCCGACGTCGGGGTGAGCGTCCTCTGCGAGGGCGGATCGGTGGACTGGCGCGCCGACCTTGTCTGCGGGCCGGGGCTCGCCGACGCGTGGCGGGTGCTCGCGGCCGTCCGGCCGGCGCGGCGCGCGAGCGAGCGCGCCGCGGAGCTGTCGCTGAGCGCGTCGGCGCTCGGCGCGCTGCTCATCGCGGGCGGGCGGCCGCGGCGGCGCGGGCTCGCGGGCTGGCGGGAACTGCCGCCGGTGCACATGGCGGGCATGATCGCGATGCTGACCAACGCCGTCGGCGCCCGGCGGCTGGATCACCGTCCGCCGCCGCCGCCCGTCGTCCGGGACGCCTGGCACGCGCGCACCGCCGAGGAGGCGTACCGGCGGCTGTCCCGCGTCCCGGCCACCGGGCCCGCCGCCGAGTCGGCCCGGCCCGCGGGCGCCGGGGCGCGGCTGGCGGCGGCGGTGCGGCAGGAGCTGGACGACCCGCTGACGCCCGTCCTCGCGCTCGGCGCGGCGGCCTCGGCCGTGGTCGGCTCCAGCGTGGACGCGCTGCTGGTCACCGGGGTCATGACGGGCAACGCGCTCATCGGCGGCGCCCAGCGGATGCGCGCGGAGCGGGTGCTGGGCGACCTCCTCCTGGGGCAGCAGGTCAGCGCCCGCCGCCTGCGCGGCGCACCCGACTCCGCCGGCCCCGAGGCCGCCCTTGCCGGGAAGTTCGCGCGCCTGCGGTCGGCCGGCGTCGAGAAGGTCTCCGCGGGCGACCTGCGGGTCGGCGAGATGGTCCTGCTCCGGTCGGAGGACGTCGTCCCGGCGGACGCCCGCCTGCTCTGGGCCGAGTCGCTGGAGGTGGACGAGGCGACGCTCACCGGCGAGTCCGTGCCCGTGGGAAAGGACGTCGAGCCGGCACCGGGCGCCGACCCGTCCGACCGGCACTGCATGGTCTACGAGGGCACCACGGTCATCGCCGGCGAGGCGGTCGCGCTCGTCGTCGCCACCGCCGACGCGACCGAGGCCGGACGCGCCGCCGCGCTCGCCGGGGCGATGGACGCCTCGTCCAGCATGCAGGCGCGGCTCGCGGAACTCACCCACGAGGCGCTGCCCGCCACCGTGCTCGGCGGCGCGGCCGTCACGACGCTGGGGATGCTGCGCGGGCTGCCGCTGCGCCGCGCCCTCGGCTCCGGCGTCGCGGTCGCGGTGGCCGCCGTCCCCGAGGGGCTGCCGCTGGTCGCCACCCTGTCCCAGCTCGCGGCGGCGCGGCGGCTGTCCGGCCTCGGCGTGCTGGTCCGCTCGACGCGGGCGCTCGAAGCACTCGGCCGCGTCGACACCCTGTGCTTCGACAAGACCGGGACCCTCACCGAGGGCAGGCTCCGCCTGGTCCGCGCCGCCGGTCCGGCCCGCCCGCTGTCGCTCACCGGGGCGGCCGGGCAGCGCATCCTCCGGACGGCCGTGCGCGCCTCCCCGCCGCCGCGCGGGACGAAGGCCCCGCACGCCACCGACCGGGCCGTCCTCGACCGCGCCGCCGACCTGCCGCCGGACGACCGCTGGTCGCTGGACGAGGAACTCCCGTTCGAGGCCACCCGCGGGTTCTCCGCGTCGCTCGGGCACGACGGCGACCGGACGGTCCTCGCGGTCAAGGGCGCGCCCGAGGTGCTGCTCGGCAGGTGCGCGCTGATCCACGCCCCGCGCAGCAGCGCCGCGGGCCGGCGGGGCGCGGACGAGCCGCTCACCCCGGCCCGCCGCCGCGCCGCCGCCGCGACCGTCCGGCGCCTCGCGGGGCAGGGGCTGCGGGTGCTCGCGGTCGCCGAGCGGCCCGTCCCGGACCCGGCCGCGTTCCAGGGGGAGCTGGCCGACCACGTCGAGGACCTCACGCTGCTCGGCTTCATCGGCATCGCCGATCCGCCGCGTCCCACCGCCGAGGACGCGGTGCGGCGGCTGAACGACGCGGGCGTGCGGACCACCATGATCACCGGCGATCATCCGGCCACCGCCGCCGCGGTCGCCGCGCGGCTCGCCATCCCGGGCGCCGACCGGGTCGTCACCGGGGCCGAACTCGACGCGTTGTCCGCCGGCGAACGGCTCCGGGCCGTGCAGCGCGCCGCCGTCTTCGCCCGCGTCTCCCCGGCCCAGAAGGTGCGCATCGTCAAGGACCTGCGGCGGGCCGGGCGGGTGGTCGCCATGACCGGCGACGGCGTGAACGACGCCGCCGCCATCCGCCGCGCCGACGTCGGCATCGCGGTCGCCGGACGCGGCTCCGGCGCGGCCCGCAGCGCGGCGGACCTCGTCCTCACCGCGCCCGACACCGCGCTCATCCTGGAGGCGCTGCGCGAGGGCCGCGCCCTGTGGCACAGCGTCCGGGACGCCGCGGCCATCCTCGTCGGCGGCAACGCGGGCGAGGTGGCCTTCACCATCCTCGGGACGGCCCTCAGCGGGAACGCGCCGCTGAGCATCCGGCAACTGCTCGTCGTCAACATGCTCACCGACATGCTCCCCGCCCTCGCCGTGGCCCTCAC
>NZ_SMKB01000387.1:0-4166 GCF_004348575.1 Actinomadura sp. 7K534 | reverse complement strand
CCCCCTGGACCCAGCCCACCCCGTGACCGTCTCGACCGGCGGCCGATTTCGCGTCCGGGGTCATCTGGCCCGGACGGGACCTTCGTCCGTTGCGCGTGCGGTGCTCGAAGTACTTGGCTGGGAGGAGAGGAAGGGAGGAGGACAATGCGAGCATTGCGACTGCGGGAATGGAAGTCCGACCCGGTGCTGGTCGACGTCCCCGATCCCGAACCCGGGCCCGGTCAGGTCGTCATCCGGGTCGGCGGCGCGGGGGCATGCCACTCGGACCTGCACCTGATGCGCGACTTCGAGGGCGGGCAGCTTCCCTGGGCACCGCCGTTCACCCTCGGCCACGAGAACGCCGGATGGGTGATGGCACTGGGAGACGGCGCGACCGGGCTCCAGGTCGGGCAGCCGGTCGCCGTGTACGGCCCGTGGGGCTGCGGGACGTGCGCGCGCTGCCGCCTCGGGGCGGAGAACTACTGCGAGGACCCGGCGAACGCGCCCGTGCCGTCCGGCGGCGGCGGACTCGGCCTCGACGGGGGCATGGCCGAGTACATGGTCATCCCCGACGCACGGCTCCTCCTGCCGCTGCCCGACGGCCTGGACCCGGCGATCGCGGCACCGCTCACCGACGCCGGTCTCACGCCTTACCACGCCATCCGCCGGTCCTGGGGCAAGCTGCCGCCCGGCGCGACCGCGGTCGTGATCGGCGCGGGCGGGCTCGGGCACCTCGCCATCCAGATCCTCAAGGGCACCACCGCCGCGACCGTCATCGCCGTCGACACCCGGACCGAGGCCCTCGACCTCGCGCTGAAGAACGGCGCCGATCTCGCCGTCCCGTCCGGCGACGGCACGGCGGCGAGCATCCGCGACGCAACCGGAGGACACGGCGCCGACGTCGTTCTGGACTTCGTCGGGTCCGACTCGACCCTCGCCATGGCCGCGGCCTCGGTCCGGACGCTCGGGGACGTGACCATCGTCGGCATCGGCGGCGGCACCCTGCCGCTGTCCTTCTTCTCCGTCCCCTACGAGGTGTCCCTGCAGACGACCTACTGGGGAACCAGAACAGAACTCGCCGAGGTCCTCAACCTCGCCGCGCGCGGGCTGCTGCGCCCGGACATCGTCCCGTTCCCCTTGGACCGGGCGATGGACGCGTACCGGCAGATGGAGGCCGGGAAGCTCAACGGACGGGCAGTGATCGTCCCTCCACACCCCGAGTGACGAGTAGCGGCCACTGGCGTGCACGTGGAGGAATCCCTCGCCGATCCGCTGGGTATGCAGCGGGTCAGGCGTCGCCGCAGTTGTTCACCCACTTGTGCCCGGTGATGTTGTCCTGTGTGGCGAGGTTCTTTCCGGTGCCCGATCCGGACGGCCCCCAGCTGAAGTAGCGGACGCCCAGCCAGGGCCATGCGTCGCCTTGGCCGATGCACGCCCACGCACTGAGCCCGCCGTTCTCCGAGGGCCGGTTGTAGTACAAGTTGACATTGTTGGGCTCGCCGTAGCCGGCGGACTTGTTCCAGACCGAGCTCGCCTTGTTGAGCATGTTGCTCGTCCCCGAGCTGTACTCGCCGCAGGTGGACCAGTCGCGGTCGTTGTTGAACCATCCGCAGATGGCACCGGTGACGTTGTAGTCGGGCTTGTCATAGGCACAGATATAGCCCGTGCTCGGACAGTGTTCCGGGGCGGCGTCCGCGGGGAGGGCCGTCCCGATCGGGACGAACGTCGCCCCGGTCGCGCAGACGACCACCTTGTGGATGAGCTTCATGTGATCTCCCTTCGATCATTCCTGGCTGACGCTGGCGGCCGGGCCGCATTGGATCGCCGCTCAGCGTGGTCTCACCCCGCTTCGACGATGGCGCCGGCACGGCTCAATGCGGCGATCTGGAGCTTCTGATGGCTCGCCAGTTCCCTGTGGAACTTCCGGCGGAGGACGCCGTCGTGGTGGCGGTCGAGCGCCTTCGCCGTGCGGGCCAGTCCGGTCTCGGCGGCGCACTGCGCCTCGACCACGGCGAGCCGGATCTCGAAGGCGCGCGAGGCCACCGGCTCGCCGGCCATGCCCGCGGCGCGCGAGTGCGCCGGGGTCGGATACTGGAAGCCGTTCGTCCGCATGCATCGGGACCATTCGGTGACGGCCTTCAGGTAAGCCTGGTCGTTGAGGACGAGTTCGGCGCGGAAACCAGGCAGGCTTTCGGTGAGCTTCAGCGTGCGATACCAGACCGGAAGATCTCGGTACAGCTTGCGTCTGGCCTCCGAGGTGCAGCCCTTGTCACTGTGCTCGACCGGCTGCCCATTGGGCAGGTAGGCGCGCAGACCCTTGGCGGTCGGCCCGTTCATCGCCACGGTCACGGCGGATTTCCGGGCTGGCGAGAGGCTCTCGAAATAGCGTCGGTTGGCACTGTTCTTGGCCAGCCGATCCCTCTTCTCTTCGAGGTCTGACCCGTAGCCATGCCGACGTGCCCAGGTGACGTCGTCCACGACGTACGGGAAGTTCCGGTGTTCTGGCACGGGATTGCGCGGTGAAGGGTTGTACTCAAAACCGGCACGCCGCATGCACTCTTTGACGAGCAACTGCTCCGCCATGTACAGGCGGTCTGACTCGGCCGGCGTTATGGGTCTCAGCGGTACTTCGCTGACATCACTCGCACGAGCCGTCTCCTGGGAGGCTTCCCAAGTCCCGTATGAGACCGGCACGGCGAGCGCCGCCGCGACCATCAGTCCACCGATGAGCGTGTAGCGTCGCATGGATTCTTCCTTCGCCAGAGCGCCCAGCACTTGATCTGCGACACACCCGCTCAACAGCAGGTGCTCCTCTTCACGTTGATCTTCATTCGACTCATATGAGTGAAGCATCGGCCGGCTTCAGACCGACTTCAGATCGGCTTCACCGATGATCACTGAGCCTTTTTTCAGACGGGTCGCCCGATCGGCGATCGGGCACGGTGCGAGGGAGATGCGAACGCGACGACGTATCGGCGCAGGCGCTGATGCGCCGTAGGCTGCCCGAGTGGACAGTGATGGGTTCGTTGCCGGGTTCGACTACCCGATGTTCGTGGTGACCACCGTTGATCCCGGGACGGGCTCGCCGGCGGGGTGTCTGGTCGGCTTCACCACGCAGACCAGCATCGAGCCGTTCAGGTTCCTCGTTTGCCTGTCGCGGCAGAACCAGACCTATCGGACGGCCGAGGCGGCGACGGTGCTCGCGGTGCACGTGCTCGGCCAGGATGAAGACCAGCGGGAGCTCGCCGCCCTGTTCGGCTCGGAGACCGGCGACGAGGTCGACAAGTTCGCCCGCTGCTCCTGGCAGCCGGGGCCGGAGGGCGTGCCGCTGCTCAGCGGCGCCCAGCGCCACCTGGTCGGGCGGATTCTGGAGCGTGTCACGCTCGGCGACCACTCCGGGTTCCTGCTGGAACCTGTCGAGGTGGCGATCCGGACTGAGGCCGCCCCGCTCACCTTCCGGTCGCTGCCTGACATGGATCCCGGCCACAGCGCCGGTTGAGTCGGTGACGCCGGGCCGCCCCCTGACCGGTGGAAACCCACCGGCCAGGGGCGACCGGTCAGGCCGAGTAGCCCTTCGGGGGGATCAGGGTCGCCAGCTGGTCGAAGGAGAGCCAGTAGATCTGGTAGCCGCCGAACGAGGCGGGGTCGGCGATGAGGACGGTGCGCTGTGCGTCGTCGTAGCCGATCACGGTGAAGTAGTGGTAGATCGTCTGGTCGGGCGGGTAGCCGGGCGGCTGGTTGCCGGGCGGGGCCACGATGTTCGCGACGATCGGGTAGTTGTTGTCGATGTCGAGTACGACGTCCCGCCACAGCAGGTCGCGCTGCGCCTGCGTGGGCGGGTCGTTGGGCATTTCCTTGGTCTCGTACCAGCCGGTGCCGAGCCGGGCGTTGAGCACCCAGGTCACCTGGCTGATGTGGTCCGTGCCGTTCTGGGTGGTGCCGAGCTCGGCGGCCAGGGTCGCCTGGTTCGGCGGTGCGATGCGGGCGGAGAGGGCGATCCGGGTGGCGGCGGGCCCGCACCAGTAGCCGGTCTCCTGGACCTGGTAGTCGATCTCCAGTGTGCGGACGGTCCTGGTCCGCGCGGGTTCGATGTGCAGCCGGGTGCCGGGCTGGTTCTGGCCGGCGACGAGGGCGGTTCCGGCGCTGGTGGGATGGTCGGCCACGACCACTGGAGCGGGGGGCGGGGG
>NZ_SMKB01000386.1:0-4190 GCF_004348575.1 Actinomadura sp. 7K534 | reverse complement strand
GCCCGGCCCTCCCCCACGGCACCGGACACCATCCGGTGGCACCTCTATGCCCGGTCAAGGACGACCGGGCCGAGTTGAAGGAGCGTCGTGAGGCCGACCGACCAGCTGAGGGCACTGTCCGACAGGCACAGCGCGCACAACTACCACCCGCTCCCGATCGTCGTCGCCGAGGCCGACGGCGTCTGGCTGACCGACGTCGAGGGACGCCGCTACCTGGACATGCTGGCGGCCTACTCCGCGGTCAACTTCGGGCACCGCAACCCGCGCCTCACCGCGGTCGCCAAGCGGCAGATGGACCGCGTCACGCTGGTCAGCCGCGCCTTCGACCACGACAACTTCGGCCCGTTCGCCGCCGAGCTGGCCGAGCTGTGCGGCAAGGACATGGTCCTGCCGATGAACAGCGGCGCCGAGGCCGTCGAGACCGCCCTGAAGACCGCCCGCAAGTGGGGCTACGAGGTCAAGGGCGTGCCGGCCGGCCAGGCGAACATCATCACGTTCGAGGGCAACTTCCACGGCCGCACCACCACGATCGTCAGCTTCTCCACCGACCCGGACGCCAAGGACTCCTACGGCCCCTACACGCCGGGCTTCCGGACCGTCCCGTACGGGGACGCCGAGGCGCTGAAGGCCGCGATGGACGGCGCCACGGTCGGCGTGCTGATCGAGCCGATCCAGGGCGAGGCCGGCGTCAACGTCCCGCCGAGCGGGTTCCTGCGCACGGTGCGGGACCTGTGCACCGCGAACGGCACGCTGATGATCGCGGACGAGATCCAGTCCGGCCTCGGCCGCACCGGCACCACGTTCGCGTGCGAGCACGAGGGCGTCGTGCCCGACGTCTACGTCCTCGGCAAGGCCCTCGGCGGCGGCATCATGCCCGTCTCCGCGGTCGTCGCCGACGCGGACGTCCTGGGCGTGTTCAAGCCGGGCCAGCACGGCTCGACGTTCGGCGGCAACCCGCTGGCCTGCGCGATCGGCCGGGAGGTCGTCGCGATGCTGAAGACCGGCGAGTACCAGGAGCGGTCCCGGACGCTCGGCGCCCACCTGCACGAGCGCCTCGGCGCGCTGCCGGGCGATCTCGTCCGCGAGGTCCGCGGCCGCGGCCTGTGGGCGGGCGTCGAGCTGCACGGCAAGGCGCGCCCGGTCAGCGAGCGGCTCATGGACCTCGGCGTCCTCGCCAAGGAGACCCACGACACCACCCTCCGCCTCGCCCCGCCCCTGACCATCGAGCGCGACGACCTCGACTGGGCCCTCGACCAGCTGGAAGCCGCCCTCAAGAGCTGAGTCCTTCATCCCCTGAGGGCGTCGCCGGTCAATGGAGCCCGGCGGCGCCCTCGTTTTTTGCCATCGCAAACTCCTGACTCGGCCAAGACCTGGCCAGGGGCCCGCATGGCGCGGGCGGCGGGCGGGCCCCCGCGGGGAAGGTGGGCGCATGCTGCGGAGATTCGGTAGGCGCCGGGTGGTCATCGGCTGCGGGGGGCTGGCGCTCGGCGTCCTGCTGCTCGCCGGGGTCGGCCTGTACCTGCTGCAACGGACGTACGACGACGAGGTCAACCGGCTCTCCGGCGCGCTGCCCGCCGAGGCGGGGCGGCCGAGGGCCACCGGGCGCGGCGAGAACTGGCTGCTGATCGGCTCGGACCGGCGCGCGGACATGCCGTGGATGGGCGCCCGCGCCGACGCGATCATGGTGGTGCACCTGTCCGGGGACGGCGAGCGGGTCTCGGTGATCGCGATCCCCCGGGACGGCTGGGTCCCGGTCCCCGGGCACGGCACGACGAAGATCAACGCCGCGTTCGCGCACGGCGGGCCGTCGCTGCTCATCCGCACCATCGAGCAGCTCACGAAGGTGCGGGTCGACCACTACGCCGCGCTCGACTTCGGCGGGTTCGTGGAGATGACCGACGCGCTCGGCGGCGTGGACGTCACCATCACCAAGCGCACCCACGACCCGATGCACGACCGCACCTGGGAGGCGGGGCACCACCACCTGGACGGGCTGGAGGCGCTGGACTTCGTCCGGCAGCGCTGGAACCTGCCCGCCGGCGACCTCGACCGGATCAAGCGGCAGCAGGCGTTCCTGCAGGCCCTCGCGGACAAGGCGCTGGACACCCGCAACCCCATCAAGATCGACCGGTTCATCCGGGCGGCGTCCCGCTCGGTGACCGTGGACGGGACCGTGACGTCCGGGACGCTGCGCGGGCTGGCGCGGCGCCTGCTGGAGACGTCGACGCTGGAGTACGTCACCACCCCGGTGAAGGGGCCGGCCGCGCGGGGCGACCAGAGCGTCGTGCTGCTCGACGACGCCGGGATGCGGGAGCTGTTCGCCGCCGTCCGGGAGGACCGCCTCGGCGACTACATGGTGCGCAACGGCGCCGCGAACTCGGTGGACGCCGTCCGCTGAGCCGCCGCTACCCGCGGGGGCGCGCCGCCCTGCCCAGCAGCCACTCGCCCTGCGGGCGCGCCGCGGGCACCAGCATCACTCCGGCCACGGCGGCCACCATGCCGCCGATGATGTAGACGTACCCGGCGGTCGTCCCGGGGACGGCGAGGTCGCCCTCGGCGCGGCGCAGCGACATCACGAACGCCATCACGCCCCACATGGCGGCGGGGACGGCCGCGCCGAGCCGCCCGCCCATCCCGAGGCCGGCCAGCCGGACGATGCAGAAGACGAGCACCACCAGCGCGATCGCCGCGACCGGGACGGGGCCGAAGGTCCAGTTCTGGGCGAACGAGCCGAACACCCCGAACAAGGCGCCGAGCAGCGCGAGGACGGCGTACGCGGCACCGGCCACGACCGCGTCGAGCGGCGTCTCGCCGTCGGGGCGCTCCGGCACGGGCAGGGCCGTGGCGCCGCCCGCCGGGCCGTGCTCGGGGAAGGGCGCGCCGTGCGCCCCGGAGAGAGCGCCGGGCTGGCCGTCCTTCGCCAGGCTCACCCGGGTCTCGTCGTCCTTGTCCACGCCCGCCAGGGTACCGGGGGTGGCCGGCCCCGGGACGCCCCGGGACCGTTCCCCCGCGGGCGACGCGGCGGCTCAGCCGGGCGGGTCGGTGAGGCCGGCGAACAGGTCCCGCTCGCGGCGGCCGGGGCCGAGCGGCCCCGGCTCGCCCGCCTGGAGGATGAAGTACTCGGTGCCGAACGCCTGCTGCCCCAGGTTGTTCGACAGCGCGAAGAACGGGCCGACCTCGTCGGGCGCCACGACGATCTGCGTGCGGTGGGCGCGCAGCGCGGCGATCTTTGCGGGCAGGTGGGCGCGGGCGTCCACCGCCGAGGTGACCTGGCCGTCCGGGACGCCGGAGCCCAGCTCGTCCAGCCCGGCGACGCGGGCGAACGGCAGCTTCGCCTCCCGCATCACCGCGATCGCGCGGGCCAGCACGGTGCGCGGGGTGGCGTAGGCGTAGACCTTGGGGACCCGCCACGGCTCGGCGCCGTCCTCGTGCGCGGGATCGGCCGCCAGCTCGTACGCCCGCCACGTGACGCGGTGCGCCTGGATGTGGTCGGGGTGCCCGTAGTTGCCGCGCTCGTCGTAGGTGACGACCACGTGCGGGCGGACCTCCCGGATCACGGGCACGAGGTCCAGCGCCGCCGTGCCGACGTCGGCCCGCCAGAAGCAGCCCGGATGGTCGTTGGTGGCCGCGCCCATCATGCCCGAGTCGCGCCAGCGGCCGGCGCCGCCGAGGAAGCGGTGGTCGCGGACGCCGAGCGCCGCGCACGCCTCCGCCAGCTCCCCGATCCGGTACTCGCCCAGGCGGTCCTCCTTGTCGGACGCCAGGTGGCGCAGGTCCTCGGGGATGACCTCGCCCTCCTCACCCAGGGTGCAGGTGACGAGACAGACGTGGGCGCCCTCGGCGGTGTACTTGGCCATGGTCGCCCCGGTCCCGATGGACTCGTCGTCCGGATGGGCATGGACGAACAGGATCCGCGGCTCCTTCATAGGTAACGAGCCTACTCAGCGCACGGCACCGCGGCGATGACCGCCCTGGCTCAGCCGCCTCCGCCGGTGCCGGGCCCGCCGCCACCGCCGCCTCCGGTGCCGCCGCCGCCCGTGCCGCCGCCACCGGTGCCGCCGTCATCGTCGTCGTCCCCGCCGGTCGGCGGGTCGGTGGGCGTGCTGGTGGTCGGCGGCTCCTGCGTCGGGGGGTTGGTGGTCGGCGGCTCCTGCGTCGGGAGCCGCGTCCGCGGGGGCGGCGTGTTCTCG
>NZ_SMKB01000385.1:0-4237 GCF_004348575.1 Actinomadura sp. 7K534 | reverse complement strand
GTGTCGGCGGGGCCGGAGGCGAGGTAGCCGCCGCCGAGGCAGGTCGCGACGCCGGGTGCGGGGCGGCGCACGACGGGGAGGGCGAAGAGCGCGGCGGGGCGTCCGCTGAAGTTGGAGTACTGGTCGAACAGGTGCGGCTGGTAGAGGCCGGAGCCGGCCGCGACCTCGGTGACGGCGCGTTCGGCGGCGGTCTTCTCGACGCTGCCGGTGCCGCCGCCGTTGACGAATTCGAGCTCGGTCAGTTCCGAGACGGTGCGGACGATCGCGGCGCGGCGGCGGGCGAGTTCGAGGCGGGACCGCTGCTGCATGGTGCGGATGACGCGGCCGCGGGCGGGGCGTCCGGGCGGGACGTCGCCGACCCCGGCGATCTGCGATTCGTACGCCATCAGCCCGGCGAGGTGGAGCGAGGGCCGTTTGACGATCTGCTCGGCGAACGCGCGGACCTGGGCGGGGGTGCGCAGCGGGGAGCGCAGCGCGCCGATCCGGACCCGTCCGGCGAGGGGGCGGTAGGAGGCGTCCACGTCGATGCAGACGCGGACGTCGCGGCCGCCGGCGGCCGACTCGATCAGGTCGAGGTGCTCCGGGCAGTCGACCATGAGCGTGACGGTGCGTGCGGCGGCGGGGTCGGCGGCGAGCGCGGCGATGGCGGTCCGGTCGGTGGTGGGGTAGGCGACGAGGATGTCGTCGCTGACGCCCTCCGCGGCCAGCCAGAGGGCTTCGGGGAGCGTGAACGCCATGACCCCGGCGAAGCCGTCCATGGCGAGGACGTCCTCCAGCAGCGGCCGGCAGCGCACCGACTTGCTCGCCACCCGGATGGGCTTGCCCGCGGCGCGGCGGACGAGGCCGGCGGCGTTCGCGCGGAAGGCCGCCAGGTCGACGACGGCGAACGGCGCCTCGATTCCGGCGGTCGCGGCGTCGTAGCGGTCCCGGAGGTTCATGGTGGTCAGACTGCCACAGAAATCCCGAATGTGAGAACCTCTCACGTACCGCTCATTCGGGACGCGGGTGCGCGGCGAAGAAGTCCCACAGCATGGCCCCCGCCCGGTCCGGCCACTCGTGCCGGCCTCCGTTGATCTTGCAGAAGGTCACCGCGACGCCCCGGTCGCCCTTCCCGGTGCTCTGGCACTCGGTGTTCCCGGTCAGCGCCTTGACCCGCCGCTCCGGCTCGGGCAGCCCGCCGGCCCGGCGCCAGAACTCGACCGCCTTCGACACGGGCGGGAACGGCCGCCGGTCGTTGAAGTCGCGATTCCCGCCGCCGTTGTACGGGACGCTCCCGTCCGCCGTCCCGTGGAAGATCATCGCCGAGACGGGCTCGCCGGGGTCGCAGTCGGTCACCAGCGCGCCCTCCACGACCCCGATCGCCGCGACCTTGCCGGGCCGCTCGCAGGCCATCCGGTACGCCATCCCGGCGCCGTTGGAGAAGCCCGTGACATAGACCCGCCTCGGGTCGGCCAGCCCCGCGCCGGTGAGCTTGTCGATCAGCTTGGTGAGGAACCCGACGTCGTCCACGTTGCCGATCTTCGCGGCGCCACAGCAGTCGCCGGCGTTCCACGTCGTCATGAAGCCGTTGGGGTAGGCGACGAGGAACCCGTTCTCGTCCGACTGCCGGTTGAAGCCGGAGATCTCCTCCATCTTCTCCATCGTGGCGAGCCCGCCGTGCAGGGCGAGGACCAGCGCGGGCGGGTCGGCGGGCTTGCCGTCCCGCCATTCGCCGTCGGCCACCTTCGCCGGGACGTGCAGCAGGAACTCGCGGTGCCCGATCGTCCCCACGTCGAGCTTCTGCTTGTGCGTGCCCTGCGCGGTAGGGACGCCGTCCACCTTCGCGGGCCGCCTGTCCTCGCTCCCGTCCCCGTCTCCGCCGCCGTCGCCGGTCTCGGTCGTGCACCCCGCGAGAGCGAGGGTCACCGCCAGTACCACGAACCCGATTCGCCGCATGGAAGCAAAACTAACCTCAAAGCGAGCCCCCAAACTACTGATGAGTAGCCGCTCGCTCCGTCCCTTCCGGCTCGCCGTCGCGGGCGGTAGGGCGGCGGGATGGACGGACGCCGCGTAAGCTCGATGGGGACACGCCCTGAGCTGCCCCATCGCGCCAGGGCCCCGCCTCGTCCCACCGCGAACACAAGAGTTGAGACCGTTGAACGAATATGTGCTGACCCTGTCATGCCCCGACCGGCCCGGCATCGTCGCCGCCGTCTCGGGGCTGCTGGCCGAGCGCGGCTGCAACATCCTGGAGAGCCAGCAGTTCGGCGACGGCGACTCCGGCACCTTCTTCATGCGGGTGCAGTTCGCGACCCTGGACGACACCGATCCGGACGAGCTGCGCGGCGCGTTCGCGGCGCTGGTGCCCGAGCTCGGCCTGCAGTGGCGGCTGCACGCGCTCGCCGAGCGGCCGCGCGTGCTGATCATGGTGTCGAAGGGCGGGCACTGCCTCAACGACCTGCTGTACCGGACGCGCTCCGGGCTGCTCGACATAGACATCGTCGCGGTCGCGTCCAACCACCCCGACCTGCGGCCCCTCACCCAGTCGTACGGGATCGACTACCACCACCTGCCGGTCGGTCCGGGCGGCAAGGCCGCGCAGGAGGCCGAGATCCTGACGCTGGTCGAGCACTACGGCGCCGACCTCGTCGTCCTCGCCCGGTACATGCAGATCCTCTCCGACGACTTCTGCGCCAAGCTGCCCGGCGCGATCATCAACATCCACCACTCGTTCCTGCCGAGCTTCAAGGGCGCCCGCCCCTACCACCAGGCGCACGCGCGCGGCGTGAAGCTGATCGGCGCCACCGCGCACTACGTCACCGCCGACCTGGACGAGGGGCCGATCATCGAGCAGGAGGTCGCCCGCGTCGACCACGGCCACAGCCCCGAGGAGCTGGTGGCGGTCGGCCGCGACGTCGAGTGCCTCGCCCTCGCCCGCGCGGTCCGCTGGCACTGCGAGCACCGCATCCTCCTCAACGGGGACCGCACGGTCGTCTTCCGCTGACCCGCGGCCCCCGCCACCCGGCGAACGCGCGAGATGTCGGCATGGCGTGTTTCACTCCACGTGACAATGCCTCACCATGGGTGATGATGCCGGACGTGCCGATGGCTCACGGGGGTGGCTATGGCCGAGATGCTGGTCAGGGACCTGATCGAGGAGGAGCACAACAGGCGGCAGGCGCGGCGGCTCGCCGTCCGCGAGTTCCGGCCGCCCCGCGCGTTCGCGGGCTTCGCCGGCGCGCTTCTGGTGACCACGGGGTGCGGGGTCGCCGCCATCGAACTGCTGGCCGCCGCGCTCGGCTCCGGCGTCCACCCCGTGCCGGGCGTGGCCGCGGTGGCGGACGCGCTCCGGCGGCACACCTGGCGCGACGTCCTGCCGGCCGCGGGCGCGGTCGCCTTCGCCGGTGCCGCGTTCCTGCTGGCGGCGCTGCCGGGGCGGCTCAGGGGCGTCCCGCTCGCGGGCTCCGACCCGCGGCAGGCGGGCGCCATCGGACGCACCGCGCTGCGCCGGACGGTCGCGGACGCGGCGCTCGGCGTCCCCGGCATCGAACGCGCCCGCGTGCGCGGGCCGGGGCCGTTCCGCGGCGTCCTCGTCGTCCGGGTCACGACCGGCTACCGCAACCCGGCGAACCTGGCGGACCTCGTCCGCCAGGCGGTCGGCGCCCGGCTGGACCGCATCGAGCCGATGCGCCGGCCGGAGGTCGACGTCCGGCTCGGCTGGCGGAGGGACTGACATGCGCATCCCGATCGCGGCCACCGGGGCCGTCCTGCTCGCCTGCGGTGCCGCGGCGCTCGCCGCCGGCCTCGGCGCCTTCGGCGCGGCCGCCGCGGACCGCCCGCTGCTCGACCCCGCGCTCGCCCGGTTCACCGGCGGCCACGGCTGGTTCCTGCCGGTCGCCGCGGGCGTCGCGGAGGTCCTGGCGCTCGCCGGGCAGCTCTGGCTGGTCGTCCAGGTCCGCCGCGTCGTCCACCGGTGGTGGCCGGACGTCGACCCGGAGACCCGCATCCGCGCCCGCGCGGCCGCGGACGACCTGAACCGCGACGCGCGCGCCATGCCCGGCGTCCGCGACTGCCGCGTCCGCCTCACGGGGACGGCCGACCGCCCCCGCCTGCTGCTCAGGCTCGCCTGCGCGGGCGACACACTGATCAGCGAGGTCTACGGCGAACTGGGCGCAGGCCCGGTGGAGCGCTACCGCGAAGCCGTCGCCATGCCCGACCTCCCAGTGGTGATCCGCTTCCGCCCGGACCTCCCACGCCC
>NZ_SMKB01000384.1:0-4249 GCF_004348575.1 Actinomadura sp. 7K534 | reverse complement strand
CCTCCGAGCCGACCCCCTCCGAGCCGCCCCCGTCCGAGGGCGCGCCGTCCATCGGGGACCTGCTCAACGGCACCGCGCCGCGGCCGGCCGACCCCTCCGAGCGGCCGGCGCCGGACGACGACTGGCCCCGCGCCGGCACCGTCTCCTTCCGCCCGCGGCACCCCGGCTAGCGCTCCCCGACCCCCCGACCCGAGAAACGGAGTCCCATGAACCCGCGCCAGCGACGTGGAGTTCTGCTGATGATCCTGGCTGCGCTCGGCGCCGTTGCCGTCTTCGTCAGCATCATCGGATACGTCGGCTCCGTCCGGGCCGAGGTGGGCGTGAAGACCGACGTGCTCAAGCTCAAGCGGCCGATCAAGGCGTTCACCCCGATCACCTCGGACGACCTCGAACGCATCCGGGTGCCGGAGAAGTGGTCCCCGGACACGATGGTGACCGACATCGCCCAGCTGGAGGGCAAGGTCGCCGCGGCCGACCTCCCGGCGGGCTCCCACCTGCAGACCGGCATGCTCGTCCCCGGCCCCTCCCTGGAGCCCGGCCAGCGCGAGATCGCCATCATGGTCGACGCGGAGACGGGCGTGGCGGGCAAGGTCCACGAGGGCATGACCGTCGACATCTACGCCACGTACCAGCGGCAGCAGGGCGAGCGGCAGCAGTCCTGCGCGGCGCGGATCGTCAGCGCGGCCCGGGTCATCCAGATCGGCCAGGAGACCAGGGTCAAGGATGAGCGGAACTCCTCGGTGACCGAGTCGCAGGTGCCGATCACGTTCGCGCTCAGCGCCCCGGACAGCCTGAAGCTCACCCGCGAGGAGAGCTTCGCCAACAAGATCAGGCTCGCGCTCATCGGCGGGTCGGCGGCGGGCGTCGACGGCGTCAAGCTCCCGCCGGTCTGCGAGACGGTCCCGGCGAGGTGATCCGGCGATGAGCATCCAGATCCTGCTCGGCATCGAGGACCGCGACCTCGCCGCCTCGCTGACCGGCCAGTTGCGCGAGCTGCCCGACATCAAGGTCGTCGCGGTGGAGACGTCGTCCAACCATGTGGCGGGCACGGTCGCGACCCTGCCGCAGCTGGACGTGGTGCTCGTGCACCAGGCGCTCGGGCCGCTGCCCGCGCTCGACCTGATCCGCGACCTGGTGGTCCGCCGCCCGCAGCTCGCCGTCATCCTGATCGCCGACGAGGCGACCGCGGAGACGCTGTCGGCGGCGATGGCGGCCGGCGCCCGCGGGGTCATCTCGAACGAGCCGACGCTGTCGGAACTGCAGAACCGCATCCAGCAGGCGTCGGAGTGGTCGCGGACCATGCGGCGCCACTTCACCTCCGTCGAGGTGCCGGGGCACCCGGGCCGGCTGGCCCGGCTGGTGACGCTGTGCGGCGCCAAGGGCGGCGTCGGCACGACCACGCTGGCGATCCACCTCGCGATCGCCGCGTCGTCCGCGGGACGGACGGTCTGCCTGGTCGACATGGACCTGCAGAACGGCGACATCCCGGGCTACCTGGACGTCCAGCACCGGCACAGCATCGCCGACCTCGCCGCGGCGGCCGGCGACCTGGACGGGGCCGTGGTCGCCGAGGCCCTGTTCGTGCACCCGTCGGGGCCGCACCTGCTGCTGGCGCCGGGGCAGGGCGAGGACGCGGAGGAGATCTCGGCACGGGCCGTCCGGCAGATCCTCACCGTGATCCGGTCCCGGTACGACGTCGTCATCGTGGACGGCGGGACCCACATCGCCGACGCGAACGCGATGGCCGTGGAGCTGGCGGACGAGGCCGTCATCGTCGCGACCCCGGACGTGCCGTCGCTGCGCTCCGCGCGGCGGCTGGCGCGGATGTTCGCGCGGCTCGCGATCCGCCGGGAGGAGGACGTGAGCGTCCTGCTCACCCGGCAGGACCGGCGCAACGAGATCCAGCCCGACCTGGCGCGCAAGATGGTCGCCTCCCCGCTGCGCGGCGTCACGGTGCCGGCGGTGTTCCGGGCGCTGGAGGAGGCCGCGAACACCGGCTCCCCGGGGGCGGTGAAGAACTCCGACTTCCGCAGGGCGGTCGGCCGGGCCGCCGCGGACCTGGGCCTGCTCGGCACCGACCCGCAGCCGGAGCCCGCGGCGGCGCCCGCCAGGCAGAAGCAGGGCGATGCCGGCGCGGTCGCGGTGGAGTTCGCCGGGATCCTCCCGCTCATCGTGCTCATCTTCCTCCTGGTGTGGCAGGTCGTCCTGATCGGGCTGACGTCCACCTACTCCAGCCACGCGGCGAACGAGGCGGCCCGCGCCGTGGCCGTGCTCGGCTACGACCAGCGCGACACCGAGGAGGCCAGGGCCAACCGCGAGGAGGTCCGGCGCCGGGCGGTCGGCCGCATCAAGGGCGACTGGAAGGACCGCGAGCACCTCACCATCAAGGTCGTGGACGGCTACGCGGTCGTCACCATCGACACCCCGATCCTCCTCCCGGGGCTGCGCAGCTCGTGGGGGATCGAGACCAGGACGAAGATCGTCGACGAGGGTGAGGGGTGAGGGGCATGGCGGCGCGCCGATCCCGGCGCCCGGGCGACAGGGGCGCCGTGGCGCTGGAGTTCGCGGGCTCGGTGCCCATCGCGTTCTTCGTCATCTTCCTCTCCTTCCAGGCGTACATCTCGTTCACCACGGTGTCGCGCGTGGAGAACATCGCCCGGACCGGAGCACGGGAGGCGAGCCAGCGCTACGACCCGCGGCTGTGCGTCGAGTACGCGCGGAACGTCCGGCCCGCGTGGCTGAACGACTACAGGATCGAGGGCGGAGCCACCACGGTGGACGGCGAGGACGCCGTCTACTGCCGGGTGGAGGCGAAGCTGCCGGTCCTCTTCAAGGGCGTGCCCTTGGACTACACCGTGAAGCGCACCGTCACGATGCCGCTGGGGTGAACCATGGCACTCAAAGATCGCTTGGAAGACGACCGGTCGGCCGGCGACCGGACCAGTAAGAACACCGTCCAGCACTGGCGGCAGCGGCTGCTGGAGGAGATCAACCTCGACGAGCTCGCGCGGCTGACGATGGCGCAGCGGCGGGCCCGGCTGGAGAAGGTCGTCGGGCTGCTGGTGACGCGGGAGGGCCCGGTCCTCGCCGCCGGGGAGCGCGCCAACCTGATCCGCCGGGTGGTGGACGAGGCGCTCGGCCTCGGGGTGCTGGAGCCGCTGCTCGCCGACCCGACCGTCACCGAGATCATGGTGAACGGCCCCGACGCGATCTTCGTGGAGCGGGCCGGCCGGGTGCACCGGCTGGACGGCGGCTTCGCCAGCGAGGACCAGCTCTACCAGACCATCGACCGGATCGTCGCGCAGGTCAACCGGCGGGTGGACGAGTCGAGCCCGATGGTCGACGCGCGCCTGCCGACCGGCGAGCGGGTCAACGTCATCGTGCCGCCGCTGTCGCTCGTCGGGCCCATCCTGACGATCCGGCGCTTTCCCCGGGCGTACTCGATCGAGGAGCTCGTGGAGCTGCGGTCGATGGACCCGGCGACGGGGATGCTGCTGGCCGCGTTCGTCCGGGCCCGGCTGAACCTGGTCATCTCGGGCGGCACCGGCACCGGCAAGACGACGATGCTGAACGCGCTGTCGGCGTTCGTCCCGGAGCACGAGCGCATCATCACGATCGAGGACTCCGCCGAGCTGCAGTTGAGGCAGGAGCACGTCATCCCGCTGGAGTCGCGCCCGCCCAACATCGAGGGCAAGGGCGCGGTCACGATCCGCGACCTGGTCCGCAACGCGCTGCGGATGCGCCCGGACCGCATCATCGTCGGCGAGGTCCGCGGCGGCGAGACGCTCGACATGCTCCAGGCCATGAACACCGGCCATGACGGTTCGCTGGTGACGGTGCACGCCAACTCGACGGAGGACACCGTGCACCGCCTCCAGACGCTGGCCAGCATGAGCGACGTCAAGCTGCCGTTCGAGGCGATCCGCGACCAGATCGCCAGTGCCGTCGACGTGGTCGTCCAGCTGAGCCGCGGCCCGGACGGGTCGCGGCGGATCACCGAGGTCGCGGTGGTGGACCCGGCCCGGCGCGACGCCTCCGCGCTGCTGCCCGTCATGCGGTTCCAGCCCGAGCCGATCGGCCCGGACCGCGAGATCCGCGGGGTCTTCCGGCCGCTGGCGCTGCCGGACGCCCTGCTCACCCGGCTGTTCCACGCGGGCGAGAGCGTCCCGCCGGTGTTCGCCCACTCGATGAACGGCGGCACCCGGGGGCGGGGCGGGGGGCGTCCCCCCGCGACCGGTGGGACGCGAGG
>NZ_SMKB01000383.1:0-4296 GCF_004348575.1 Actinomadura sp. 7K534 | reverse complement strand
GCTGTACGAGGTGGTGTCGTGTGCGGTGGAGCCGGGGCCGGTGGTGACCGCCGCCGATTTCGCGGTCGTGGTCGCGCACGGGCTCGACGTGCTGGAGGAGGCCCACACGGTGGTCGTGCCGGCGGCGCCCGCGATGGACGAGGTGAGCCCGGGCGACGGGCCGGTCCCGGCGGCGCTGGTGGCGGCGCGGGAGCGGGGCGCGCGGATCGCCTCGATCTGCACCGCGGCGTTCGTGCTGGCGGAGGCGGGGCTGCTGGAGGGGCGGCGCGCGACGACGCACTGGCTGTCGTGCGAGCGGTTCGCGGCGCGGTTCCCGGGGGTGCGGGTGGACGCGGCCGTCCTGTACGCCGACGAGGGCGACGTGCTGACCTCGGCGGGCGAGGCGGCGGGCATCGACCTGTGCCTGCACATGATCCGCCGGGACCACGGCGCGGCGGTGGCGGGGGACGTGGCGCGCCGGACGGTGGTGCCGCCGCACCGCGAGGGCGGGCAGGCGCAGTTCATCGCGCGGCCGGTGCCCGAGCCGCGGGGCTCGTCGACGGCGGCGGCGCGGGCGTGGGCGCTGGAGCGGCTGGACCGGCCGGTGACGCTGGCGGAGCTGGCGGGGCGGGCGTCGATGAGCGTGCGGACGTTCACCCGCCGGTTCCGGGAGGAGACCGGCGCGTCGCCGCAGGCGTGGCTGGCCGGGCAGCGGGTGGAGCGGGCGCGGCGGCTGCTGGAGGAGACCGACCTGCCGGTGGAGGCGGTCGCGGCGCGGGCGGGGTTCGGGACGGCGGCGTCGCTGCGGGCGCACCTGCAGGCGGCGGTGGGGGTGGCGCCCACCGCCTACCGGGCCACGTTCCGCGGCCGCTGACACCGCCGGCCCGCGCGCGGCGGCGGGGCGGGGTCAGGCGTGTTCGGAGTCGAGTTCGACGGGTTCGGCGATGACGTCGACCATGGCGCCGTTGCGCAGCACGGTGATGGGCAGCGGCCGGCCGATCGCCTCGGCGAACATGAGCTTCTGCAGCGACTGGGCGTGCGAGACCGGCTGCCCGCCGGCGGTCAGGACCAGGTCGCCGCGGCGCAGCCCGGCCCGGTCGGCGGGGCTGGCGGGCACGACCTCGGCGACGCGCAGCGCCGCGTCCTGCCCGGTGCGGGCCCGCAGCGCGGCGGGGACGGGCACGGGCGCGGCGGCCAGGCCGAGGAACGCGCGGCGGACCCGGCCGTCGCGGATGAGCGCGCCGATGATGCGGCGGGTGGTCGCGTTGATGGGGACGGCCAGGCCGAGGCCGATCCCGGCGACGGCGGTGCTGACGCCGACGACGCGGCCGTGCGCGTCGGCGAGCGCGCCGCCGGAGTTGCCGGGGTTGAGGGCGGCGTCGGTCTGGATGACGTCCTCGATGACGCGGACGGCGGTGCCGGCGCGGGTGCGCTGCGAGGTCGGCAGGGACCGGCCGAGCGCCGACACCACCCCGGCGGTGACCGACCCCGACAGGCCGAGGGGGTTGCCGACGGCGACGACGAGCTGCCCGACGACGAGGCCGTCGCTGTCGCCGAGGGTGACCGGGCCGGGGACGGGGCCGTCGGCGCGGACGACCGCCAGGTCCGACAGGGCGTCGGTCCCGACGACGGTGAAGTGGGCGGTGGCGCCGTCGGCGAACGCGGCGTCGCCGCCGTGCGCGGCGCCGACGACGTGGGCGTTGGTGAGCAGGAACCCGTCGCCGGTGAACGCCACGGCCGAGCCGGCGCCCTCGCCGCCCCGGTGCCGGACGCGCAGCGCCGCCACCCGCGGGGTCAGCTCGCGCGCGACGGCGGACACGACGCGGGAGTAGGCGTCCAGCGGCGGGCCGCCGTCAGGGGGATCGGGGATCATCGCACCTCCCGGATGATTACATCGTTACACGGTAACCACGGGAGGGGAAAAGGTGTTCCGCGCCGCACCGCGCGTCCCCTGCGCGCCCGGGAGCGGCGGTGTCAGCGCAGGGTGGACAGCCCGCCGTCGACGTGGACGACCTGCCCGGTGACGTAGGACGCGCGGTCCGACATCAGGAACACCGCCACGTCGGCCACCTCCCACGCGGTGCCCTGCCGCCGCATCGGGATCAGCCCCGCCGCGCGGTCCCGGTTCCGGTTGCCGGCGGACGCCTCGCGCCCCATGACGGTGTCGATGAGGCCGGGCGCGACCACGTTGGCGCGGACGCCGCGCGGCGCGCCCTCGGCGGCGATGTGGCGCACCAGCCCGGCCAGGCCCGCCTTGGACGCGTCGTAGGACGGCGACCGCGACCCCGGCTTGGTCCCCGCCAGCGACCCGATGAACACCATCGCGGCGCCGTCGTCCAGCGCGGGCATCGCCGCCTTCCCGACCAGGAACGGGGCGCGGAGGTTGACCTGCAGGACGCGGTCCCAGTCGGCCAGCGCCGTGCCCGCCAGCCCGTACCCGATGCCGATCCCCGCGTTGAACACCACCCCGTCCAGCCCGCCGAGCCGCTCGGCCGCCTGCGACACCACCCGGTCGCAGGACTCGGGGTCGCCGACGTCGGCCACCGCGACGCACGCGTCCCCGCCCTCGTCGGCGATCATCGCCGCGGTCCGGCCGGCGGAGTGCTCGTCGGCGTCGGCGCAGGCGACGCGGGCGCCCTCCCGCGCGGCCGTGATCGCGATGGCGCGGCCGTTGCCGACCGGCGCGTCCGGCTCGTCGCTGGGCCGCGTCCCCGCGCCGACGACCAGGATCCGGCGGCCGCGCAGCAGGCCGCCCGGGAGGGAGGGATCGGGCATGACCGGCACCGTACTGGACACCGCCCGCCGCCGCCCAGACCCGGAGATCCCCGCCCCGGGCTATGGTGCGGGGCATGGGCGATGGCGCGGGGACGGCGAGCGGGCCGGCGGTGGCGGAGCCGGGCGAGTTCGAGCCGGGCGCAGTCCTGCCGGACGCGGTGGAACCGGTGGTGGTGGAGCGCGCCGCGGGCGTCGGCGGTGAGCTGGTGCTGCGCCGCACCGGCGCCCACTACGAGATCATCAGCAACGGCGTGTTCCTCATGGACACCCGCGGCGGCTCGTCCGAGCGGCTCCTGGTCCGCGCCGCCGTGCGGGGCCTGGACGGGCCGGTCCGGCTGCTCATCGGCGGCCTCGGCGTCGGGTTCTCCCTCGCCGAGGCGCTCACCCTGCCCGGCGTCGCGAACGTCACCGTCGTCGAACGCGAACCCGCCGTGATCGCCTGGCACGCCGCCGAGCTGCGGCCCTTCTCCGGCGGCGCGCTCGACGACCCCCGCGTCACCGTGGAGCGCGCCGACCTGCTCGACCACCTCGCCGCCCCGCACGGCCCGCGGTACGACGCCCTCTGCCTGGACATCGACAACGGCCCCGACTGGACGGTCACCCCCGGCAACGCGCGCCTGTACGGCGCCGCGGGACTGGACCTGCTCACCGCGCGGCTCGCCCCGCGCGGGACGCTGGCGGTGTGGAGCGCCGGCGCCGCACCGGCGTTCGAGGCGCTGCTGCGCGGCCGGTTCAGCCGCGTGCGGGCCCGGGCGGTGCCGGTGCCGCGCGGCGAACCCGACGTCGTCTACCTGGCGAGCGGCCCCCGCCCGGCCGGCTGACGCCTCCGGCCGCACATCCCGGAGGTTCGCGACCCGGTTCCGGTAACCCCCTTCATCTGCCCCGACGTCCCGTTCGCTAGGTTTCCGGACTGACAACACCTTTTGGGAGGACCCTGTGGCCACTGCCCACGCAGCCCGGCGGCGCCCCGCCGTCCTGGGCGACCTGCTGCCAGGTTCACTGGCCCGCGACGCCGCACTCGTCGTCGGCGCCGCCGCGTTCGTCGGCGCGGCCGCGCAGCTCGCCGTCCCGCTGCCCGGCACCCCGGTGCCGGTGACCGGGCAGACCTTCGCGGTCCTGCTGGCGGGCGCCGCCCTCGGCTTCGGACGCGCCGGCCTCGCCATGATCGTCTACCTGCTGGCCGGGATGGCGGGCATGCCCTGGTTCACCGAGGGCGGCTCCGGGACCGGCGTCCCGACCCTCGGGTACGTCATCGGGTTCGTCGCCGCCGCCGCCGCGGTCGGCGCGCTGGCCCGCCGCGGCGGGGACCGGACCCCGCTGCGGACCGTCGCGACCATGCTCGCCGGCACCGTCATCATGTACGCGGCGGGCGTCCCGTACCTGATGGCGTCGCTGGGCATCGACCTCGGGCGGGCCCTGGAACTCGGCGTCACGCCGTTCCTGGCCGGGGACGCGCTGAAGGTCCTGCTCGCGGCGGGCCTGCTGCCCGCGGCGTGGAAGCTGACCGGGACCGCCCGCGGCCGCTGACCCGCCCCGCCGACC
>NZ_SMKB01000382.1:0-4328 GCF_004348575.1 Actinomadura sp. 7K534 | reverse complement strand
GAGACAGGGTCTGCCCCGTGTGGAACAGCCCGATCACGCCGAGCTCCTCCAGGGCCTCGTAGAGCGGGTAGAACGCGGTGTCGTTCGGCGTGAACCGCTGCAGGCTGGGGTGGAACTTGAAGCCGCGCACGCCGTACTCGGTGACGAGCCGCCTGGCCCGCTCGACGGCGTCCGGGGCGTGCGGGTCGACCGAGCCGAACGGGATGAGGACGTCGCGGTGCCGCACCGCCTCGCGCGCGATCTCCTCGCTGGACAGCCCGGGATGCCCGAGTCCGGTCGTCGCGTCGACCGTGAAGACCACCGCGGCCATGCCGCGCGCCCGGTAGTACTCCGCGAGGTCGGCGACGGTCGGGGTGCGGTTGTCGTCGGAGCGGAAGTACTTCGCCGAGGCGTCGAGCAGCTCTCCGTCCAGGGCGTAGTGGCCGTGCCCGTCGCTCTCCACGTGGGTGTGCACGTCGAGGGCGACGATCGATTCGACGTCGATGGCGGGTTCGTAGCGCGTCGTCATGCCACCATCCTGGAGCCGGGACCGGCCGGCGGGTCGATCCTATTGTGTCAGTGATTACTGGCTTGATCTAATGGCGAGTGGCCCGCCACCCGCTACCCCGGGAGCCCGGTATGAGACCGCGCCCAGTCCTCCGGATCGCCGCCGCCGCGCTGCTCTGCACGGGCCTCGTCGCCGGGCCGTCGACCGCCGCCGCGGCGGAACCGGCTCCGCTCCAGCCCGCGGCGACCCCATGGCTGTGGCCGCGGAGCGGCCTGGAGGCGGTGTCCGCCACCGGCCCCGACGACGTGTGGGCCGTCGGCTACCAGGGCTACCAGGCGATCGACTACTCCATCCCGGGCTGGCCGAACGGCACGGTGCAAATCCTGCCGCCGAAGGCCGCCGTGGTCCGCTGGAACGGCTCGTCCTGGCGGACGTACGACCTGCCCGGCACCGGCGGCGACGCGATGCTGAGGGAGATCGACGCCAGGTCCCCGTCCGACGTGTGGGTGCTCGGCACGCTCCACCCGAACCAGCGGCCGGTCACCTACCTCGCGCATTGGGACGGGACGCGCTGGGAGCAGGTGGAGACCCTCACCGACGAGCGCGCGCCGCGCACCCCCGCGGGCGACTCCACCGGCGCCTGGTTCGGCTGCGGCAACGACCTCTGCCGCTGGCAGGACGGCGAGTGGACCATTCAGGAGACCGGCCGCCCGCCCGACGCGTGCTGCGTCGAGGTCAGCGAGATCTCCGTGCTGTCGGACGACGACGCCTGGGCGGCGGCCCACTGGGGCCTGCTGCACTGGGACGGCCGGACGTGGAGCAAGCTTCCCGGCTCCGGGGAGCACCGCTGGCTGCGCGTTCTCGCCGTCTCCGCCGACGAGGTGTGGGCGTCCGGCATCCGTTTGACGAGCCCCACCGGCTCAGAGCGGTTCCTGGTCCGCTGGGACGGCCATGTCTGGCACGAAGAGCCCCCGCCCCCGGGAGACCTGTCCCTGATCAAGACCGGCGACGGAACCATGTGGGGCGTGGAAAGGCACCAGGGCGGAGTCCACCGCCTGGACGGCTCGTCCTGGACGGAGGTCACGGTCCCCAAACCGGACGACGGCCGCATCAGCGGCGGAACCGCCGTCCCGGGCAGCCCGGCCCTATGGCTCGTCGGCAAGACCCCGAACATCCCTGTCGTCATCAACAACAACCACTGAGCCACTTGGACGGACCTGGACAGCCCGGCTATTGTGCCACCGATCACTGGCTTGATTGAATGGGCGCAGCCCGTGACCGCCTACCCCCGGGAGTCCCGGTATGAGATCGTCCCTCCTCCTCCGGATCGCCGCCGTCGGTCTGCTCGGCGCGGGCCTCGTCGCCGGGCCGTCGACCGCCGCCTCCGCAGCGGAACCGGCTCCGCTCCAGGCGGCGTCCACGCCATGGCTGTGGCCCCGGAGCGGGCTGGAGGCGGTGTCCGCCACCGGCGCGAACGATGTATGGGCCGTCGGCTACCAGGGCTACCAGGGGATCGACTGGTCCGTGCCGCTCTGGGGGGCCGGCACGATCCACGTCCTGCCGCCGAAGCCCGCGGTGGTCCGCTGGAACGGCTCGTCCTGGCGGACCTACGACCCGCCCGGTGGCGGCGGCGACGCGGTGCTGCAGGACGTCGAGGCGAGGACCCCGTCCGACGTCTGGGTGACCGGGACGCTCCGCCCGCACACGCAGCAGAGCGCCCCCTACCTCGCGCACTGGGACGGGACGCGCTGGCAGCAGGTGCAGGGACCCGACGAGTGGTGCGCGCCGCGCACCCCCGCCGCCGACTCCACCGGCGCCTGGTTCGGCTGCGGCAACGACCTCTACCGCTGGCAGGACGGCCAGTGGACCCTCCAGGAGACCGGCCGCCCGCCCAACGCCTGCTGCGTCGCCGTCACCGACATCTCCGTGGTGTCGGACGACAACGCCTGGGCGACGGCCACCTGGGGCCTGCTGAAGTGGGACGGCCAGACGTGGAGCAAGGTCCCGGACTTCGACAACGGCTACCGCTTCACGCGCGTCCTCGCCGTGTCCGCCGACGAGGTGTGGGCGGTCGGCCTCCACAACACGGGCGGTCTGACGTCCGAGCAGGTCATGTTCCGCTGGGACGGCCAGACCTGGCAGGAGATTCCCACGCCCCCGGGCGACGAGGCACTGTTCAGGACCGGCGACGGGACCGTGTGGGTGCTGGCGGGGTACTGGCGCCACCTCCACCGCCTGGACGGCTCGTCCTGGACGCAGGTCACGGTGCCCAAGCCGGACGACGGCCGGATCACCGGCGGAACCGGCGTCCCGGGCAGCCCGGAACTCTGGCTGGTCGGCAAGACCCCGAACGTGCCCCTCGTCATCAACAACCGCTGACGGCGCACCCGCGAGGTATAACGAAAGACCCCTCTCCTCGCGGCAGGTGAGCGATGCCAGAGCCCGACACCCGGAAAGTCGGTTACCTACGCACGAACTCGCCGCCCCGACCAAGCGTCATCGCGGGTTACCACCCCTGGTACTCGTACAAGCCGATGAAATCGGTCGACGAATTCCTCGGCAGGCAGAGGTACGTCGCGGTAGACGATGACCTCCGCTGGCGGTTCCACTCGCCCATCGCCCCGTTGCAACTGCGGGCTCCGGCCGCCGACGTGGAGCGCTGGCTCGACGCCACACGCTCGCTGGTCGAGCGGGTCATGGAGGTGAATCGGCAGGACCACCGGGCCGCCGTCCGGCTGAACCCCGGGCTGACCCCGATGTGGCGCCGGATCCTGTGGAAGATCCGGCCCAGGGCCAGCCGCGCACGGATGCGCAGCGAGTACGAGGCCGTCCACGACCGGCTCTACGGCGAACTGGCCCGGGCGTACGAGGCGTACGACGAACAGACCACGGGCTTGGTGGAGCACGTCCAGGCGAAACACCTGGCGGCGCAACGGGAGACGGAGGCGCTGGTCAGGCAGGAACTCCGCGAGCGCGAGGAACGGATCGCCGCCCTGGGCGGCCCCGAAGACGCGGTCTGGGCGTACTGCGTGCTGGAGAAACCCGACGGGCAGCGTGACATCGAGATCTGGGTGCCGACCCTTGACGACGACCCGCCCGCGCCGCCGCTGCTGGCGAACGTCACCGCCCGTGAGATCCAGGCCGAGATCGCCAGGGAACGCGCCGAGCACCCGTACACCGCCGTGTTCTGGTCCCTCAACACGTCGGAGGCCATGCGGGAACGGCAAGGCGACGAAAACCCGTATCACGACGATTACGAAGACGAAGCCGAGGTGAGGACCTGGGAGGAACTGACGGGCGAGCGGATCGAGCAGCTCCCCTCCCCTCCGGACAGCGGCCCCGGCAGCCGCCCCACCGGCGCCCACGGACCCTCCAGCACCTACGGCAGCGACTACGGAGCCGGCAGCGACTACGGAGCCGGCGGCGACTACGGCGGCGGCGGATACACCGGCGGCTTCGGCGGCTCCTTCTGACCGGTCATGGGAAGAGCCACCGCCAAGCTCACGCGGCGCTCGCTGAACGGCTGCGGCCATCCGCGTGGTGGCCCGATCCCGTCTCAGAACGGGATCGGGAGTGTTGAGGCGTGAAGGTACGGCTGGACGTGGAAGAGTTTGGGCTCTACCTCACCCGGTCCACGTTCGCGCTCAGCGATCCGGCGGCTCACGAGCTGGCCGGCCCGCTGATCGCGGACGCTGCGCCCTGCAAGCGCGCCCATCGCCCTGTGCTCTGAGTAACGGAGATATGCGGGGAGAGTAAGCGCAGGCCGCGGGCGGCTTGGGAGATGGTGTTCGCGGTGGGTCGTCCGTGCAGAGGGGGCGGGACGACCCGCCGCAACATGACG
>NZ_SMKB01000381.1:0-4425 GCF_004348575.1 Actinomadura sp. 7K534 | reverse complement strand
GGGCGGGGCCGCCTCGGGGGACGCCGGGCCCTTGCCGCGGCCTCGGAACCTCATGGGCGCGACCGCCTCCCTGTCTCGAGGGTGTTCCCTGTCTCGAGCGTGCTCATCGCCGTCCCCCGCAGCCGGGCGACGGCGCCCGGGAGCTCGGCGAGGAACCGGTCGACGTCCGCCGTGCGGGCGCCGCGCGGCAGCGATACCCGGACGTTCCCATGGGTGATCACTCGCATCGCCTCCAGCACGTGACTGGGACGCAGCGTATCCGCCGTGCACGAACTGCCGGACGAAACCGCGAAACCCAGCCGGTCGAGTTCGGTCAGCAGCGCCTCGCCCTCCACGTAGAGGCACGAGAACGTCACCAGGTGCGGCAGGCGCCGGACCGGGTCGCCGACGACCTCGACGTCGGGGATCCTCCGCGGGACCTCGGCGCGGATGCGGTCCACGAGCGCGGTGAGGCGCGGCGCGTCGGCGGCCATGTCCGCACGGTACGCCTCCAGCGCCGCGGCCGCCGCCACGATGCCCGGCACGTTCTCGAACCCGGGCACGCGGCGCCGCTCCCGCTCGTCGTCGGGCAGCGGGGAGCGCCACCGGGTGCCCTTCCGGACGGCGAGGACGCCGACCCCGGCCGGGCCGCCCCACTTGTGCGCGCTGCCGGCCAGGAACGACCAGCCGCCCGGGACGTCCGCCCGCCCGAGGGACTGCGCGGCGTCGACGAACAGCGGCACGCCCGCCGCGCGGCAGGACTCGGTGGCCTCCGCCACCGGCTGGACGGTGCCGACCTCGTGGTTGGCCGACTGCAGGCAGGCGAGCGCGGTGTCGGGGCGCAGCGCGGCGGCGAACTCCGCCGGGTCCACCCGGCCGGTCCGGTCGACCCCGACGATCGTCACCTCGCCGCCGTCGCGCTCGTGCATCTCCGCCGCGTGCAGCACGCTGGAGTGCTCCACGGCGCTGACGACCAGGTGGCGCCCGACGCGGCGGCGCGCCCGCAGCCCGCCGAGGACCGCCAGGTGCACCGCCTGGGTGCCCGACGTGGTGAACGACAGCTCGTCCGCGCGGACGCCGAGGACCGCGGCGACGCGCTCGCGCGCCCGGTCCAGCACCACGCGGGTCCCCCTGGCCGTGCCGTACAGGCGCGCGGGGTCGGCCCAGGCCGCGTCCATGGTCTCCAGCAGCGCCGACCTGGCCGCCGGGTGCGGCGGCTCGGTGGACGCGGCGTCGAAGTAGGCGCCCGGAATGCTCGGTTCGGCCACGCAAGAACACTAACCGGGCACCCGATCGGGGGGGTGCGCGACCCTCGCGCTAGTGTGTCCACCACACGTGTAACAACTGATCTCTCCGCCCGGCCGACCGGGCTTTCACCGTGGGGAAGGCATTCCGTGAGTCCGACCCGCTCTAGGGAGCGGCGTACGCCTGTGCGCAGTCGCCGCGCATTGAGAAGCGCCGGTGCGCTGGGGCTGCTGGCGATGTCCGCCACCGCCTGCAGCGGCAGCCGCCTTGGCATGCCCGAGCCGATCAGCATCCAGGGCGAGCGCATGCTGCAACTGTGGCAGGGCTCCTGGATCGCGGCGTTCGCGGTCGGGGCCCTCGTCTGGGGACTGATCATCTGGGCGGTGCTGTTCCACCGCAAGCGCTCCGACGACCTGCCGCCGCAGGTCCGCTACAACCTGCCGATCGAGATCCTCTACACGGCGGTCCCGTTCGTCATCATCGCGGTCCTGTTCTACTTCACCGCGCGCGACCAGAACTTCGTCGAGTCGACCAGCGACACCCCCGACGTGGTCGTCGACGTCACCGGGTTCCAGTGGAGCTGGCAGTTCGACTACAAGGAGAAGGACGCCTCCGGCAAGGAGCGGACCGTCGCCTCCGTCACGGGCGTTCCCGTGGCGCCGAACGGCCCCGCCCCCGGCAAGCCCGTGATGACGATCCCCTCGGGGGAGACGGTCCGCGTGCGGCTCCACTCCAATGACGTCATCCACTCGTTCTGGGTCCCGGCGCTGATCTACAAGAAGGACGTCATGCCGGGCTTCGTCAACCAGTTCGAGTTCACGGCCACCAAGAACGGCACCTACGAGGGCCGCTGCGCCGAGCTCTGCGGCGTCGACCACAGCCGGATGCTGTTCCAGCTGAAGGTCGTGTCCCCCGAGCAGTACGACAAGTTCATCGCCGACTCCAAGGCCGCCCTGGCCGCGGGAGGTGCCCAGTGACCACGACCAGTCACGCACCGAGCGCACCGATCGCCGCGCCGCGGACGAGCAAGGGGCGGATCCTCGCCTCCTGGCTCTCGTCCACCGACCACAAGGTGATCGGCTACCTCTACCTGATCACGTCGTTCTTCATGTTCCTGTTCGGCGGCGTGCTCGCGCTCGTGATGCGCGCCGAGCTGTACGAGCCCGGTCTCCAGGTCATCAGCAACGAGCAGTTCAACCAGATGTTCACGATGCACGGCACGATCATGCTGCTGATGTTCGCGACGCCGCTGTTCGCCGGCTTCGCCAACGTCATCATGCCGCTGCAGATCGGGTCGCCCGACGTGGCGTTCCCCCGGCTGAACATGCTGGCGTACTGGCTGTTCCTGTTCGGCAGCCTCATCGTCATCGCGGGCTTCCTCACCCCGAACGGCGCGGCCAGCTTCGGCTGGTTCGCCTACGCCCCCCTCTCGGACGAGGTGCGCTCCCCGGGCGTCGGCGGCGACCTGTGGGTGATGGGCCTGGCGATGTCGGGCTTCGGCACCATCATGGGCGCGGTCAACTTCATCACCACGATCCTGTGCATGCGGGCGCCGGGGATGACGATGTTCCGGATGCCGATCTTCACCTGGAACATCTTCCTGACCTCCGTCCTGGTCCTGCTGGCGTTCCCGGTCCTCGCCGCCGCGCTGCTGGCCCTGGAGGCCGACCGCAAGCTCGGGGCGCACATCTTCGACGCCTCGCACGGCGGTGCGCTGCTCTGGCAGCACCTGTTCTGGTTCTTCGGGCATCCGGAGGTCTACATCATCGCCTTGCCCTTCTTCGGCATCGTGACGGAGATCCTCCCGGTGTTCAGCCGCAAGCCGGTGTTCGGCTACGTCGGCCTGGTCTTCGCGACCATCAGCATCGCCGGGCTGTCGATGACCGTGTGGGCGCACCACATGTTCGTGACCGGCCAGGTCCTGCTGCCGTTCTTCTCGTTCATGTCGTTCCTCATCGCCGTACCGACGGGCATCAAGTTCTTCAACTGGGTGGGGACGATCTGGCGAGGGCAGTTGACGTTCGAGTCGCCGATGCTGTGGTCGCTGGGCTTCCTGGTGACGTTCCTGTTCGGCGGGCTCACCGGCGTCATCCTGGCGTCGCCCCCGATGGACTTCCAGCTCTCGGACTCCTACTTCGTGGTGGCGCACTTCCACTACGTCGTCTTCGGCACCGTGGTGTTCGCGATGTTCGCGGGCTTCTACTTCTGGTGGCCGAAGTGGACCGGCAAGATGCTGAACGACCGGCTCGGCCACGTCCACTTCTGGCTGCTGTTCATCGGCTTCCACGGCACGTTCCTCGTCCAGCACTGGCTGGGCGCCGCGGGAATGCCGCGCCGGTACGCCGACTACGCCGCGGAGTTCCACACGCTGAACGAGATCTCCACGATCTTCTCGTTCCTGCTCGGCGCCTCGATGCTGCCGTTCTTCTACAACGTGTACATCACGTGGAAGCGGGGCAAGCGGGTGGAGGTCGACGACCCGTGGGGCTACGGCGGCTCGCTGGAATGGGCGACGTCGTGCCCGCCGCCGCGGCACAACTTCAACTTCATTCCGAAGATCCGTTCTGAGCGGCCGGCGTTCGACCTGCACCACCCGCACGTGGGTGCCCAGGGCGAACTCGCCGGGGCGAAGGGAGAGTAGCCGATGCGCGTCCAGGCGTTCATGTTCTACGGGACCGCGCTCTTCTTCCTCGCCACCGACGTCGTGTACTGGCTCTGGTCCAAGGACTGGACCGGCACCACGGCGCTGGGGCTGGCCGTCGGCCTCGCCGGGCTCATCGGGTTCTACGCCCACTTCACGATCCGGCGCCTTGAGCGGGCCAACGACGGGCCGCTCTACGAGGACGACCCGCAGGGCGACATCGCGGACGCGGCGGGCGAGGTGGGCTTCTTCAGCCCGCACAGCTGGTGGCCGCTGTACATCGGGCTGTCGGCCGCGACCGTCTCGCTCGGCATCGTGTTCGGCTGGTGGCTGTTCATGTTCGGCCTGGCCGCCGCGCTCCTGTCGACGATCGGTCTGGTCTTCGAGTACTACCGGGGTCATTTCGCCCACTAGTCGGTAAAAGAACCCCAGGAGGGGCCGGTATCCGCATTTCGCGGGTACCGGCCCTTTCACATACTGGGCACCGTTCCAGCGACCGGGCTGGGCAGGCGGGTCGATCGCCCAGTGGGGACGACCGGGGGGTCCACATGCGGGTGGGT
>NZ_SMKB01000380.1:0-4478 GCF_004348575.1 Actinomadura sp. 7K534 | reverse complement strand
GAGGGAGGGCGGGCACGCGGAAGAGGGCCCGCGACACCCGTCGGGCCGGAGACGTCCCACAGGCGGTGAGAACGAGGCTCCGTTTTCTACTGGATGCCGGGGCCCTTCCCGGGTCCAACCCCCCGCCCGATCGGGCGGCTCCGTCCGGGCACGGCTCCGGTCCACCACGCTGGTTCGGGCGGGCACGGCGGCGGTCACTCGCGTGATCCCCGTCCCCGTCGCGGCGCGGTGCCCGGCGGCGCCTCGGGCGGCCGATCGGTGAGTCCCGTGCTGGACTGCAGCAAAACTACCGGCTTCAGCCACCTTGTCAACCACGGCATGTTCTGCGATGACACCATGTCGTCCCAGGCCAGCGCCATGATCACCGGCCCGGCGTTTTCCCCGCGCAAGATCGGCGGTCATCCCGCGGCGATCACCGCGCGGCGGGCGGACTCAGGACCCGGGCGCGGTGACGACGACGGTCCCGGTCGCGGTGACCGCGACGACCGGTTCGGGCAGCACCTCGGCGGCGGACCCGCCCTTGTCCGGGCGGCCCCGGCACACCACGCGGGCTTCGAAGTCCATGACCCGGCTGCGGGTCCCGGCGCGGGTGAGGACGGCGGTGGTCTCCAGGACGTCCCCGGCCCGGACGGGGGCGCGGAACTGCACGTCGGAGTAGGACGCGAACAGCCCCTCGTCGCCGTCGGAGCGGATGCACAGCTCCGTGGCGGCGTCCCCGAACAGCCCGAGCACGTAGGCGCCGTCGACCAGGTCGCCCGCGTAGTGGGCGTGGGAGTAGGGGATGTAGCGGCGGTGCGTGACGGTCAGCCCCTCGCGCGGGTCGCTCATGGTGATTCGTCCTCCTGGTCGGCGGGGTCGGCGGGGTCTCCGGAGCCGGGGTCGGCGGGGAGCAGGGCGTGCACGAGGTAGCTGGCGACCTCGGCCGGGGTGGTGCCCTTGCCGAAGATGCGGTCGACGCCGAGATCGGCCTCGGCGACGGTGTCGAACCGGGGGCCGCCGACGACCAGCAGCGGCCGCCCCATGCCGCCGGCGACGGCGGTGGGGTACTCGGCGTGGAACGCGGCGGCCATCTGCTTGGTGTTGTGCAGGTGCGCGTTGCGCTGGGTGACGACCTGGGACACCAGGACGGCGTCGGCGTTCTCGGCCTTGGCGCGCTCGACCAGCTCGGGCACGGTGACCTGGGCGCCCATGTTGACCACGTGGATCTCGCGGTAGTACTCCAAACCCTTCTCCCCGGCGAACCCCTTGACGTTGAGGATCGCGTCGATGCCGACGGTGTGGGCGTCGGTGCCGATGCAGGCGCCGACGACCACCAGCCGCCGGTTCAGCGCGCGGCGGATCGCCAGGTTCACCTCCTGGGAGGTCAGCAGCGGGTACGCGCGCTCCTCGGGGGCGGGGATGGAGGCGTAGTCGACGAGGTGCCGGACCTTCCCGTAGACGATGAAGAAGGTGAAGTCGGGGCCCATCGGCTTGGCGTGCACGACGCTGGCGGGGTCCAGGCCCATCTTCCCGGCGAGCTGCAGCGCGGCGGCCTCGGCGCGTTTCCCGGCCGGGACGGGCAGGGTGAACGACATCTGCACCATGCCGTCGCCGGTGGTGTCGCCGTAGGGGCGGATCACCTGCCGGGTGTCGGCGGGCTCGGCCGGGGTGTCGGCCGGGGCCTGAGTCCCGGGGCTCTCGACCGTCATGCGGGCACCTCCTGCTCGGCCGCGCCGGCGGCGGCGTGCGGGTCCTCGGTGTCGAGGATCTCGATCGCGGGGTTGCAGTATCCGGGGGCGCGGGGGACGACGCCGTCCAGGCCCTTGCCGCCGTCGGGCGGGCGGCGGGTGACGCCGAAGGTGCCCTCGGCGATGGCGGTGAGCAGGCCGTCGTCGCTGACCCGCTCCAGCAGCTCCACCGACTCCGACAGCACCCGCTTGGCGCGCTGGACGAGCATGCCGTCGGGACGGGGCATGAAGTCCTCGGCGAGGTCGCCGCACGCGTCGCGGACGTAGCGGACGTTCTCCAGCGCCAGGTCGCGGTCCGACAGCCAGGGCGTGTGGATGCCCTCGGTCATCATCCCGATCAGGATGATCGACTGGCCCGTCATGACGCCCGCGAGGTTGAAGAAGGCGTCCAGCAGGTAGCCGGCGAAGATGTTGCCGGTCATGTGCTTGGTGGGCGGCATGTACTTCAGCGGCGCGTCGGGGAACAGCTCCCGGGCGAGCTGGGCGTGCGCGAGCTCCAGCCGGAACGACCCGGGCACGGCCGGGTCGATCTCGAAGGCGTGGCCGAGGCCGAGCTGGTGGTCGGCGAGGCCCGCCTCGTGCCCGAACCGCTCGTTCAGCAGCTGGCTGACGGTGACGGTGTGCGCGGCGTCGACCGCGTCGGCGGTGGTGAGGTAGTTGTCCTCGCCGGTGTTGATGACGATGCCGGCGCGGGCGTGGATCTGCCGGGAGAAGCGCTGGTCGATGAACGTGCGGCGGGGGTTGATGTCGCGGAAGATGATGCCGTACATGCAGTCGTTCAGCATCATGTCCAGGCGCTCCAGCCCGGCGAGCGTCGCGATCTCCGGCATGCACAGCCCGGAGGCGTAGTTCGTCAGCCGAACGTAGCGGCCCAGCTCGCGGGACACCTCGTCCAGCGCGGACCGCATCAGCCGGAAGTTCTCCCGCGTCGCGTACGTGCCCGCGTAGCCCTCGCGGGTGGCGCCCTCCGGGACGAAGTCCAGCAGCGACTGGCCGGTGGAGCGGATCACCGCGACGACGTCGGCGCCCTCGCGCGCGGCGGCCTGCGCCTGCGGGATGTCCTCGTAGATGTCGCCGGTCGCCACGATCAGGTAGACCAGCGGCTTGGGCGGGTCCGCCGCGTCCGGCGGCGGCAGCTCGCGCAGCAGCGCGTCGCGTTCGGCGCGGCGGCGGTCGATGCGGGAGATCCCGCCGCGGGCGGCCTCCCCCGCGGCCTTGCGGGCGAGCGCGGCGTCGGTGCCGGACGGGAGCCGGAACGCCGCGCGGCCCGCCGCGGCGGCCTGGGCGAGGTCGCCGAGGGAGCCGTGCGGCCCGTTGAGCAGGGCGTCCCAGACGGGCAGGGCCACGCCGTGCTCCAGCCCGACCTGGTCGCGGACGGCGTCGGCGAGGTGGTTGGCCCAGGGGCGCCCGCCGTCGTCGGCGCCGGTGAGCCCGGCCAGCCGCAGCAGGGCGCGCTCGACGGACACGGTGGTGTGGGAGCGCGCCATCTCGATGATGGGCTCGGCGGCCCGGGCGGCCAGCCGCCGGGCGGCGCGCACCACCTCGGGATCGAGGTCCAGCTTTCCCTGCGGCGCCATTGCCGTCTCCCCTCACGCGGCCGCCCACTCAGGCCGGTTCCATCAATCGTCCTTCATACCGGGTTCTCTACGGGAGATCTTCCGGCATGGACACCATATTTCACAAGAACTGGTAGCAGTCACCGCGGACTCTCCGCCGCGCACATGTTCACCTTCCCTGGCCGGGCGGTCACCTCACCTCCACGTGACAACCAAGCACAACCCGCCGGTAGCCACCGCAGGTAAATCTACAATCACCCACGGTGATGACACGTTGCTCCCCGGGAGGGACATGATCGTTTACTGTGCCGCCGCCGCGTGCGCGGTCGCCGTCGTGATCGTCGCGAGCCGGCTGGTCCGGCGCGTCCGCGGCACCATCGACGATCCCGACCCCGACGGCCCCACCGCCTCGCACAGCGGGGCGATGCTGTCGGCGCTGTTCCTGCTGGCGTTCGCCATCGCCATCGTCGTGCCGTGGACGACCGCGGACGCCGCGCGGGCCAATGCCTATGCCGAGACCCAGGCGATCACCGAGGCGTACTGGACGGCCGGGCGGCTGCCCGCGTCCGACGCCCGTTACGTCCAGGACGGGCTGCGCGAGTACGTCGAGCTGGTCCGCGGCCCCGAATGGCGGCTCATGCGCGACGGGCGGCGGCTCAGCCCGCGCGGCTGGCGGCAGCTGGACGACCTGCGCCGCCATGTCACCGCCGTCGACACCGGCGACGACGACGAACTCAAGGAGGCGCGCGGCACCCTGCTCGCCCACCTCGGCGAGATCTCCTCCGCCCGCCGCCAGCGCGCCAATGACGCCCGGACGACGCCGCCCGCCGGGCTGCTCGCCGTCACCGTCGGCACCGGCGCCGCCGTCGTGCTGCTGCCGTTCATGGCGGGCGCCCGCCCCCGCGGCATGACGCTGGTGCCGCTGGCCCTGATGGCCGGGCTGCTGGCCGCCGGGGCGTACCTGACCATCGACATCTCGCACGTGTTCAGCGGCGCCCTGGCCGTCGGCCCCGAGGCGTTCACCGCCGTGGACGGCGAGCTGCGGCGCATCGCGGGAGGCGGCTGATCGTGCGCCGCCTCGCCGTCCTGCCCGCCGCGCTCGCCGGCGCGCTCGCGTTCCCGCCCGGCGCGCTCGCCGACCCGCCCCCCGGCCCCCAGATCAGCCTGTGCATCGAGATCGGCATCGGCGTGGACC
>NZ_SMKB01000037.1:0-43721 GCF_004348575.1 Actinomadura sp. 7K534 | reverse complement strand
GCCCCTGGCTGTCAGCCCAGACCACCCTGACCCTGACCCTCCAGGCACTAATACTCTCCCCCTGGTGAAGCCGGGAGCGATGGCGAGTCCCGCAAACATCATGAATGGCCGACGCCGCAACCACCCGATCTTGTGGCTGGCGTAGTGCACCAGGGTGATCCCGGCGTCCGCGACCAGCACGGCCATCAGGACCTGCAGCGCGAACGGCCAGCTGGTCGGCCAGATGCCGTCGCCCGGGATCAGGACCGCCAGCCCGGCCCACATGCTGCGCGAGGACAACGAGGTCACCAACGGCTTCCGCCGCACACTGCCGGCCACCCGGCGCGAGGGCGTGGCCGGCAGCTGGGCGGCGGTGCGCGACTACGATCTGCGCCGCACGGCCGCACTCATCCGCAACCCGACGCTGGTCATCGCGGGCGAGTACGACACCGTCACGTCCGCCCGCCACGGGGAAGAGCTCGCCGCCGCCGTCCCCGGCGCGCAGTTCACCGTCCTGCCCACAGTGCACCTGGCGAACGTCGAACGCCCGACGGAGTTCCTCGACGCAGTGATCACCTTCCTCACCGAACGAGCGCCGCGCCGCAGCGACGTGTAAGGCATCTACCTCGCTCCGGCTGTCGGTGGCATCGGCGGCCGGAGGATGATCCAAACGAACCGTCTTGATCGGCCGTCCGAGTACCAGCGCTCGCGCCGCCCGCCGGGTGCACCCGACACCAGCGAACCCTGGGCGCTGGACGACGATGCAGCGGGAGCACCGGCCCGGGCGCAGTGGTTCGCCGATGTCGTGGGAGTTGATCTCGTCGGGCCGTCTCGTCGTGCAGGTAGAACCGGATAGCCGGGCGAACGGGTTCCGAACCCCTCGGCGACTGCACACTCTGCCAGTAGGATTTCGAGCGGGTTGTTCACGGTCGGGTCGAGACGCCGGTGGCGGGCGGAGCGCCGTCGAGAACACAGCGGCCGCGCGAGACGTTCGTGATACGACACACCCAGCCCGACTTGCTTAACTATGGACGATCTTGTCGTTACTGTCGTACCCCCGGGTCGGCGAAGCGGTCACTGGAGGTAGCGATGAGGTCCGGACGGTGGATGCTCGTCGCCTGGCTGATCATCGGAGCGCTCGCCGCGGGACAGCGCCACTACTACGCCCAATTTGATGGCAGTTGCGCCAGTATCGCCACGATCGGAATCACCTTGGCCACCGGTCCGCTCAACTACATCGGTCTCAACCCCACCGCCAACTGCAAGGTTCCCCAGCCGAGCGCATGACATGTCGGGCTCTACGACCGCGTCATCGTGAGGTCTTCTGACGGCATCTTGAGCTTCCCCCGTGGCGCGGCCATCCTGATGTTCACGGTTCTGCGGTCGTGCGCGAGCCTCGATTTTTCGCTGGTGAGGCACCTGAGCGTGCCTTCACCAGCTGGGTCGGCCTCCTGCGCTCCCATACCGAGGCGCTGCTGGCGTGACCCGCCGCGAAGAGGGATGGCGGGATGGTGTCGGTGGGCGCGACTCCCGTCACCTCCGACGGCGGCGCTTCTGGCGGTGGTGCTTGGAGGCGTGGCGCTGTTGCGGCGGCTTCTTAGGGGTGGGCTGCTGCCGAGGATTGCGGCCACGGGAGCTGTTGGGGGTGCGGCCGCGGACGATGCCGATCAGTTCCTCCATGAGGTCGGTCGTCTCCGCCTCGAGCCAGGCCAGGCCGATCTGGGACTGAGGAGCGTCGGTCACGGTCCGGTAGGTGAGGTCTTTGCGGTGGTGGAGGCGGGCCAGAGACTGCGGGAGCAGCAGGACGCCGGCTCCCGACGCCACCAACTCGATCGCGCCGCGAGTGCTCTCAGGACGGGTGAAGGCAGGTTGCCCGGGGCGGTCGTCCCAGGTCAAGACCTCGTCGAGTGGCTCGAACACGTCCTCGTCGGCGAGATCGGCGAGCTCTACCTCCTCCACTGCGGCCACCACGTGATCCTTCGGCACCACGACCACGGTCGTCTCCAGGTACAGCGGGATCACATGGAGGGCCTCGCGGTCGACGGGCAGGCGCACGAACGCCGCGTCCACCTCACCGTTCCGCAGCAGGGGGACGACCTCGGCCGCCGGCACCTGCAGCAGGCGAAGCGGCACCTCCCGGACCCGCTCGGCCCACACCCCGGCCCACTTCCCGGGCGTCACCCCCGGCACGTAGGCCAGCCGGAACTCACCATCGGTCACTCCGCCACCCTAGCCACGGCCGGACAGTTCCCTCCCGCTGGCTACCCTTGAGGCCATGGGCACGTCCAAACCGAAGACCCCGCAGACCATGAAGTCCGCGACTGCGGCCAAGAAGCTGGGGATCCTGCTGCCGGCAGCACCCGCCGAGTTCCAGGAAGCCCCTGTCTCCCGGGACGAATTGAACGCGCTCCAAGCCGACCCGCCCTCATGGCTGGCGGACCTGCGCCGTGAGGGCCCCCACCCCCGCCAGGTCGTCGCCGCCAGGCTCCGCGTCTCCATCTCAGGTCTGGCCCGCGCCGGCATCACGGGCCCCCTCACCACAGCCGAGATCGAGAACCTGAAGGCCGAAAGGCCCGACTGGCTGGAACGCGAGCAAGCCGTCCGAACCGAAGTCCGCAGGGAGGACCTCCGCCTCAAGCAGCAGCGCGCCAAGTCCTGACGCACGGGATCCCCCCGGCCGCGCCCGCCGCCGCCCGCTGTAGGCCGCATTGCTCAAGGCGTCCTGCGTGGACGTGATCCTGAGCAAGCGCAGCGCCCGAGGCCGCCTATACCTCATTCAGGCGGTCGCCCTCGGGCGGACGGCGTGCCGGCGCCGGCGCCGGTCCGTGATCATCTCATCGAGTATTCGTAGGTCCGTTCATAGCCGACGCCACCGATGCGCCACCCCGCCGTCCGCACAGCGCCGATACGTCTCCTCGTGATCGAGGCGCGGGAACGGCCGGCCGGGTCCGCGCAGGGCGGCCTGCGGGGCGGCGGGGAGTTCGCCGGCCGCCCGCACCGGCGGCTGCGCGCGCTGACCACCCGGCTCGGCCTGCGCACCCGGCGTGTCCCGGGATGCCCACCTATCCCGGCTATCACGCAGGGCTAGCCGGGCGGCCGCGGCCGGTCGGTTAATCATTCGTCACCGGGGAGCGGGGCGGTCATCCTGGAAGCGGTGCGGCGCGCACCATCGCACACCCGCCGCGAGTCCGGGGGTGAGGAGAGATGAGCAGCCAGCGGCTCCTGAGGCTGGGCGCGCGGACGGCCGAGGTCGAGGCGCTGTACGTCCGCGTCCTGGAGGCGCCCGACCGGCGTTCGGAGGAGCGCCGCCTGGCCGAGCTCGCCGAGGCGGCGGCCCGGCTCGCCGCGACCGCCCGTGCCGCCGCCGGGCCGAGGCGAGCGCCGCACCGCCGCACGGCGAACCCCCGGCCCGCCGGCCGCTCCCGCCTGGAGCGCCGCATGATCCGCGTCCGGCGCACCACCGACTGGATCATCGAGCGGGCCGCCGGCGACCCGCGCTGACCGGCCCCTCGCCGCCGTCCGGCCCGTCGGCCGACTCCGTTTCCCCGCCCCGCGCACCGATCGTCCCCGTGCCCGCGCGGACGATCGGTACGGGTGTATTGCACCCGGGATGTTAGATCGACGGGACGCGCAGATCGACCGTCCCGGCGAAGCCGTCCGCGGGCCCGCGCCCCCGTCCCGGCCGGCGCGGTCTAGACTCGCGCCGTTATGGGCCTGACCTACAACGTCGTCCCGGGCGAGCTTCCGCTGGCGCAGCGGGTGTGGGCGGCGAGCTGCCACGCCCCCACCGGCTTCACCTCGGCGGTCAAGAGCTCGCCGATGCTCTCGTTCGCCCGGTACGACGGCCGGACCGCGATGTACGTCCGCGGCCCGGAGACCAGGGCCACCCGCATGACCTGCCCGGAGGGCTGGGAGTTCTTCGGGGTCGAGCTGCGCCCGGGCGCCCACCTGCCCCTGTTCCCGCCGTCCGGCCTGGCGGACCGGGCCGACGCCCGCCCGCCGGCCCTGCCCGGCGGCCGCGTCCTGCTGGACGGCCGGGAGTGGGAGATGCCGTCCGAGCACAACGTCGACGTCTTCCTCGACCGGCTCGCGCGCGCCGGCCTGCTGGTGTTCGACCCGTTCGTGGAGGAGATCCGGCACGGCGGCCGCCCGCGCGGCATGTCGGAGCGGACGGCGCAGCTCCGCTTCCGCCGGGCCGTCGGCATCTCGCGCCGCAAGCTCGTCGCCATCGAGCGGGCGAAGCGCGCCGCCCGGCTCCTCGCGGCCGGCGGCTCGCCCGCGGACGTCGCCGCCGCCGGGGGCTACTACGACCAGCCGCAGCTCTCCCGCGCGATGCGGTGGGCGACCGGCCACACCCCGGGCGAGCTGAGGTCCGGCGACATCCCGTTCCTCGCGTTCTGACGCCCGCGGCGTTCGGCTCGGTACAAGACGGGCCGATCTCGGCCGTGGTTGCCTCCGGGGATGCGAAAACTGATCGAATACGACCACCTCTCGATCGACGGGAGGTTCTCCGGGGACGACTGGTGGGCCGCGCAGATGCAGGTCCCGCCGAACGACGACCACATGGCCTACCAGCTCCGCCTGCTGGAGAACGCGGCCGGCCTCGTGCTCGGACGGCTGACCTACGAGACCTTCTCCACCACCTGGCCCGACATGACCGGCCCCCTCGCCGACAAGGTCAACGCGCTGCCGAAGTACGTCGCGTCCACCACGCTGACCGAGACCACGTGGAACGCCGAAGTGCTCCCCGGTGACGCCGTCGAGGCCGTCGCGCGCCTCAAGGAGGCCGGCGACGGGACCCTGCTGAAGTACGGCAACGGCCCGTTCAGCCGCGCGCTCGTCGAGGCGGGCCTGATGGACGAGATCCACCTGGGCATATCCCCGTTCGTGGCGGGCTCCGGCGACTCCCTCCTATCGGGCATAGGCGCGACCTTCATGAACCTGACCGGGGTCACCGACCTCGGCAACGGCTCGCTGGTCCTGGCCTACACCCCGGCCAAGTAGACCGGGACGTCAGCCGAGGGGGATGCGCAGGGCGGTGGTGACGTCGAATGCGAGGATCTCGCCCAGCGATCGATGGCTGACAAGACGCGCCCGGCCGGGAGCCCCTGCGCTTCCCCCACTTCCAGCACGAATAAGGACGTTCGCGCCGTTGCGCTCCACGACTGCTTCACCACCAGCGAGTTCGGAGCGGCGCGCCCGCCGCCGCCCAGGTCCCGGTCCAATAGCGCGTCGCCGACCACCGGCAGCCGGCCGTTCACCGGTCCCGTCCCGCGGGGGGAAGGGCATCGGCTGAGGTCGTGGCGTGTCGTGTCAGGGCCGAAGCGTCCCGGTGGGACCCGGCGTCCGCGCCGAGAGCGGCGTCCACGGCGGCGCAGAGAAGGTGCACGACGACCTGGTGCACCTCTTGGACGCAGGCTGTCGAGGGGGCGTCCACGGCGATCGCCTCGTCGGCCACGCCGGCCAGCGGGTTCGGATCCGGGCCCGTCAGCGCCCAGACGCGAAGGCCGCTCCGCCGGCCCTGATCGGCGGCTTGCAGAAGGTTGCGGCTGGCGCCGCTGGTGGACAGCAGTACGAGGACGTCCCCGGTCCTGCCGTGGGCGCGAACCTGCCGCGCGAAGACCTCGTCATAACCGTAGTCGTTGCCGACGGCGGTGACGGTCGACATGTCGGCGTGCAGGGTGGCGGCCGAGAGCGGAACGCGTTCGTCGCGGTACCGTCCGACCAGCTCCGCTGTCAGGTGCTGGGCGTGTGCGGCGCTTCCGCCGTTGCCCGCCGCCAGCAGCCGGGCGCCCCCGGTCAGTACCCCGGCCAACTCGGTGCCCCACCGCTCGACCTTGTCGACCTGGGGACCGAACCGTTCGAGTGCGGTGACCAGTGCCGCCACGTGTGCGTGTCCTACGGGTGTCATGTCGGCTCCCGTGAGATGGGGGCCGATCCGCGCCCCTCCTGACCGTTCGACCGGAGACGTGCCCGACGAGTTCCCGAACCAAGCTGTTACCGCGGCCAACAATGGGATGACTTGAAGCGGAGAAAAGACTCATCTCGGGCGACTCCTTCACCCCTTGGTTAACAAGAAACCATGAAGTGATCGCGCTGGCGAAAGCGCGTTCAATCGTGAAAAGCGCCGTCGACGACCCGAAGGTACGCTGTCCCGACATTTCGCTCAGCCGCGCCGTGCTGGACTGGGGACCGAAGGTCCCGGCCGGCGAGGGCCTGGCACGGACGATCGCCTGGTTCGCCGGTCGGCCGGCAGGAGATCCGCGAACGACGAAGGCCCCCTCGTCCGAGGCCGCCGCGGTGCACGAGGACACCGCCTCCGTCGGTGCCGACTCTTGACCGGCGCGACAACGGGCGTTGCCTTTTGTTTGCCCCGGAACGTCCTGGCCGCGATCGGCAAGATCGAACAACCGACGCCTAACCGGAGGCACGCCCTTGCACCCAGCCACATCGGTGCCGCGCTCCTCCGTCACCCAAACATCCGGACCACTCGCGGCCACGTCGCGGTCATCGACGAAGACGTTGTGACGGGCTACACCGCCTTCCTCGCCACCCGGCGCGCCATCCGGCCGCACGACGAATACCACGACGCGACCACCGAGGAATGGCAGGAGTTCGAGGAGCACTTCGGCAAACGCAAAGTCGAGCTCCGGTCCTGCGAACGGCCCTACGGCACCCCTGCCAGTACGAACACGCTTGCTCAGCCGAACTGATCTTGTTAGGGCCCGAGGGCCTGATGAGAGGTCAGTAACGGGGAGTAGCGGTGATCGATCAGCTCACCTTGAAGGTCTGGGGTGTCCGGGGCCGGGGTCTGGGATTCAGACGGAGTCGACCAGATGGCGGGAGGGGCCGTAGCCGATCTTCCAGCTCGCGCAGTAGCCGATGAGGCCGTCGGTCGTGCATCGGACTGCGACGCTGACCCAGCGGATGTCCGAGGTCGGGCCGTCGTCGTAGAAGGAGAAGCCGACTGCGGCCTCGAACTGGTCCGAGCCGCAGGCGCACTCGACGAAGTACTGGGCTTCGTCCTCTTCTTCGGGGGTCGGCCAGTGCTCCTCACTGTCCAGCATGTGGGTGGTCTGATCGCAGGTGACGCAGGTGCGGCGGACGCATGTGGACGATTCGTCGGTCACAAGGACGAAGACTTGGCCTGTGCAGTGACTGCAGCGTGCCGCGATCACTTGGTGTGCCGGGTACTCGTCCGGATCTGCGTCGAAATAGGCGACCAGATCGTCGAGGTCGTCTCCTGCCCATCGGTCGTTGACCGTCCTGAGTGCCACGAGAGCAAGGTAGCGGGCGTTGCCGGATCGGGTGCGTCCGGGCGGCGCGTCATCGGCCGCTGCCTCAAAGTCTACGGTGCCAAAGGACTCGGCTCGGAGCCGGTTCACGATCCGTCGACCGAGCTGGACAGGACCGTTCGAAGCTCCTCGCACAACGCTTCCACCTAGTTCTCGTCCGGCACCGCCCCTTCACGAAACATCGCCATCTGCAGGGCAGGCCCGAACGCGTCGAACTGAGTCATGACCGCCTTCACCACGGGCTGGACCACGAAATGCACATGGCCCGGCACGGCATCCGCATGCGACCAGAGGCATACATAGACCTGCTCCGGCTGGACAACCTCCGTCACCGCCGCAGCCACCCGACGCAGCAACGGGCCCAAAGCCTCGCTCTCAACACCGTTCAACTCGGCGACATGGACAACATGTCGCACTGGCTTGACCACCAACGTCCCCAAGCCGAGCAGGCCCACCGAGTGTTCAACAACCCAACCCGAAGCCTCCGCAAGACGCCCCCCAGGAAGAGGACGAACGCCAACAAGGAGATCACACGCAAGGCACCCAGCAACCGGTTCCACGACAGCCATCATTCAGGACGCCAGTCCGACCGGTACCTAGATTCGCACCAACGTGCCTTCCACCACCTCACTACCTGGCAAGTCATGCGTCGCGAAGAACCAGCCTTGTTCACAAGACCGCCGCGCCCTCGGCAAAGACCCCGTCTACCTCACTCGCTACAACGCCCCACTTGCCGACATCACCCCCCGTAGATCGACATCCTCCTCTTCGAAGACGGAGACGACACCTGAGAGGCCGGCTGGTGCTTCACCTGAAGCCGCTCGACATCCGCCTCTCGACCAGGGGCAGGAACCAACCCACGGAGGCAAGAAGATGCAGCCCTCAAGTACGTCGGACTCGCCGAACTGCCCGACATCGTCACCGCAGCCCGAGCCCGGGGCCTCTCCCGCACCTACGCTTACCAATTCGCCAAGAACGATCAATTCCCCTGCAAGGTCATCCGCATCGGCAACTGCTACAGAGTCCCCACCGCCGTCCTTCTCACCCTCCTCGACGCAGAACGAAATCCTAGCGGGTAACGGCTGCTGACCCATTCACCGCCTGCACTGTCCACGAGATGTGGAGCTCTACGGCTCGATGAGGTGTCAGTCGTCGTAGGCGAGCGTCGATGGAGGGATTGCTGCACAGCACCACTGCTGGCGTGCGACTCCGGGGAGACGGTGACCCTTAGCGGGGCCCGAATGTGGCGAAGGCGATGATGAAGCAGAACACCGCCAGATCGCTGGTCAGGCCGAACATCTTCGCGTCGATCAGCGGTACGGTGGTGCGCTCCAGCCCGACCAGACCGCCGACGCAGACGTTGACGATGACAGCAGGGTGAAGTTATCCGACCTCGATAATAGATCCACGATACATATTCGAATGTGATAACTTCTTGCCGCCGCGGGGCCAGGTCCGGTCATGGTCTGTTCTGAGGTCGGGACTGTCACGAATTATGCAAGCATGCGTTCACGCATTCGTCGCTCGATGATCTGTTTCGCTGCTCTGACCACGACCGCCATGGCAGCGGCCTTCACCGCCACCCCCGCCCTGGCGGATCCGGTCTGCATCCCAGAAGCGCCGGTATGCGCTGGCATCGCAGGCCAGCCCGGAGACTACCGCTTCACCTTCACGTTCAGACCGCCCCCGGATGCGACCGGGGTGAGCTTCGCCGTCAACGGCACCTTTGCGGCCGGCACCGTGACCACCCAGTCCGGCCCGGGGTATCTTCATGGCGACTATTGGCCGTTCACGCCGTTGCTCACCGGCGACGAAGTGTGCATGTCCTACAGCCAGTTCTTCCAGCCAGGTCAAGTTTGCGATACCGTGCCATAACTGCCTGAACCAGGCGTCGCGCACCGATCATTGTCCGCTTATGCCTTCGTCGTGGTCTTGTCGTCTAATGCGGCGCTGGTGGCTCCGCCGGTTCAGAGGCGACGGACTACGGAGATGACTATTCCGAGCACGACGGCCTTGTCGCCGTCGATGACGCCGTAGGCGGGGTTGCGCGGTTGGAGTTGGACGTGGCCGTTGCGGCGCTGGAACACCTTCACGGTGGCCTCGCCGTCGATCATGGCGGCGACGATCTGGCCGGAGTGGGCCTCCTGCTGCTGGCGGACCACGACGAGGTCACCGTCGCAGATCGCGGCGTCGATCATCGAGTCACCGCGCACGCGCAGGGCGAAGACGGTGCCGCGCCCGGTGAGTTCGCGGGGCAGCGTCAGCGTGTCGTCGACGTGCTCCTCGGCCGGGATGGGGATGCCGGCGGCGATGTGCCCGACCACGGGCACGGTCACCGGACCGTCGGAGGACTCCCGTGGCGACTGTTGCCGCAGGAACACGCGCGCGTCGATCGGCCGCGACAGTGCGGTGCCGCGCCGCAGGAACCCCTTGTCCTCCAGGCTCGCCAGGTGGCGCGACACCGATGACGATGACCGCAGGCCGACGGCGTCGCCGATCTCGCGCGTGCTCGGCGCATACCCGTACTTGACCACCCAGTCCCGGATCATGGCCAGGATCTGCTGCTGGCGCGGGGGCAGAGCGGAGGCGTCGAGGTCCCCGAACGCATCAAGATCACTGTAGGCGGTCACCTTCGGAATTGTAGGGGGCCGCTGTAAGGAGCACGCTCAGTACTCACGCCCCAGGAGGGTGGCTCCGCGGATGTTCTCGCGTTCGGTCTCGGCCATCGCGGCGAAGAAGGCGAACGTATCGCCCCGGCCCGGCGGGGCTTGGATGCCGGCCAGTGGTCCGGCGAGTTCGAGTTCGGGCATGCTGCTTGACCTGCACGGACGAGCAGTTACGCGGATGTGCCGATGCCGATCTGCTCCTCCGTCGCGGCTGCGACCGCGCCTGCCATCATCCCAGCGTCCTTGACGTTGAACCGCTCGGACCGGAACATCGCGCCGATGCCGGGCCATTCGGCGTGCTGTGCCTTCGCCACAACGTCGAGCGGACTCGCGGTATGGCCCGCCAGCCCGTAGCACCCGATCTCGGGCAGCGTCGCCGTTATGCCGATCCCTTCCGCGCCTGGGCGCGCTGTCTGTCGATGAACCGCGTGGTCGTTCTGTTGACGAACGTCGGCGAGAGCCGGCCGACGCGCCACGCGAGCCGCGCACGGCGCGGCTCCACGACCATTGCCTCGTTCGCCTCGACGGCCGCCAAGACCCGCCGGGCGAGCACGCCCGCATCGAGCGGGCGCTTGATCCCCTGCCCGTCGAGGTAGAAGTCCCGACCGCGGTAGGGGCCGATCTCGCCCTTGTCGAGGATCGGGGTGTCCACGGCCGCAGGGCAGACGACGGTGACGCCGACGCCGTGCGCGGCGGCCTCGGTCCGCAGCGCCAGGGACAGCCCGACGACGGCATGCTTCGTGGCGACGTACGACGTCATCAGGCCCGCGGCCATGAGACCGCCCATCGAGGCCGTGTTGACGATGTGCCCGCCGCGCTGGCGGACCATCTGCGGATACGCCGCGTGCACACCATGCACAACGCCACGGATGTTGACGTCGATGATCGAGTTCCACTGGTCCAGCGTCAGGGCCTCCGTGTCGCCGAAATAGGTGATGCCCGCGTTGTTGAACATCAGGTCGATCCGTCCGTGCGCCTCCACGACCTCGTCGACGACCTGCTGCACCTGGGCCGCTTGCGTCACGTCGACGGCCGCCGCACGTGCCGATCCCGGTCCGGCGAGGCCGGCGACGGTCTTCTCCGCGGCGCCCAGGTCGAGGTCCGTGCACACCACGTCGGCGCCAGCACCGACGAGTGCCGCGGTGAGCGAGGCTCCGATGCCCGAGCCGCCGCCTGTGACGATCGCGGATCTGCTCGCGAGGCTCATGCGAACGCCTTCTCCACGAGTCCGGCGAGATCCGGGTAGCGCATCAGGTGGGCACCGCCGTTGATGTCAAGGGTCTCGCCGGTGATCCACGCCGCATCGTCCGACAGCAGGTAGCGCACGGATGCGGCGATCTCCTCCGGGCTTCCCGGTCGGCCGAGCGGCGTGTTGGCGACGTACTCGTCCTTGACCCCGGAGATGTCCATCGCCGGCGCCGTCAGCGGCGTGACGACCAGGCCGGGCGCCACTGCGTTGACGCGCACACGGCGCGGCGCGAGCTCGAGCGCGGCGACCTCCGTGAGCGCCACGACACCGGCCTTCGCGGCGCAGTAGGCGGCCAGGCCGGTGCCGGGCTGGCGGGCGTTGAGGGAGGTCAGCGACACCAGCGCGCCTCCGTCGGCGACCCGGAGTCCGGCGTGCTTGAGCACGAGGAACGCGCCGGTGAGGCAGACGTCGACGATCCGGCGCCACTCCGCGGCGTCGTGGTCGACGACCCGCGAGAGCGTGCTCGTGCCGGCACAGTTGACCACGCCGTGGAAGCGCCCGTGCTCGGCGACGACGCCCTCGAAGAGCGCCTCCACTCCTCCCTCGTCGGTCACGTCCACCTCGATGTCGGCGGCCGTGCCGGGGAGGTCGGCGACCACCACGGTGTCGCCCTGCGACCGCAGCAGCGCGGCCGTCGCCGCTCCGAGGCCGGACCCGCCCCCGACCACCACGACCGTGCGCTGCTCACTCATCCGCCACCATCCTGACGCTCGTCGGTATCTGTTGACACGTGTCAATTGCAGTCCTAACGTGACGGGCGTCACACCAAGTTGTCAAGCAGATGCCGAGGAGTAGCCGATGAGTGGTCCGACGGTCGCCGTGCTCGGTGCCGGCATCAGTGGGCTGACGATGAGCAAGATGCTGGAGGACTACGGGCTGGGGTACGCCACGTTCGAGTCCTCGGACCGCGTAGGCGGCAACTGGGCCTTCGGCAACCCCAACGGGCACAGCAGCGCCTACCGCTCGCTGCACATCGACACCTCGAAGCACCAGCTGTCCCTCAAGGACTTCCCGATGCCCGAGGACTATCCCGACTTCCCGCACCACACCCAGATCAAGGACTACCTCGACAGCTACGCCGACGCGTTCGACATCCGGCGCCGGATCGAGTTCGAGAACGGCGTCGTGCACGCCGAGCGGCACCCCGACGGCGGCTGGCTGCTGGAGACCGAGCGCACCGGCGTACGCCGCTTCGACGTGCTCCTGGTGGCCAACGGCCACCACTGGGACCCGCGCTTCGCCGACAAGCCGGGAGAGTTCACCGGCCTGACGATGCACTCGCACGCCTACATCGACCCGCGGACGCCGCACGACCTCACAGGTAAGCGGATTCTGATCATCGGGCTTGGCAACAGCGCCGCCGACATCGCGGTCGAGCTCTCCAGCAAGACACTCGACAACGAGGTCGTCATCTCGACGCGGTCCAGTGCGTGGATCGTGCCGAAGTACTTCGCCGGAACGCCGGCCGACAAGTACTACAAGACCTCCCCGCACATCCCGTTCGCGTGGCAGCGCAAGTTGTTGCAGGTGATGCAGCCGCTGACCGCCGGCCGCCCGACCGACTACGGCCTGCCCGAGCCCAACCACAAGTTCTTCGAGGCGCACCCGACGCAGTCGGTCGAGCTGCCGCTGCGGCTCGGCTCCGGCGACCTGCGGGCCAAGGGCGACATCGAGCGCTGGGACGGCCCTACCGTGCACTTCGCCGACGGCACCGCCGAGGACTTCGACGTCGTCATCCACGCCACCGGCTACAACATCACCTTCCCGTTCTTCGACCCCGACTTCATCAGCGCGCCCGAGAACCACATCCGCCTCTACAAGCGGATCTTCAAGCCGGGCATGGACGACCTCGCGTTCATCGGGTTCGCCCAGGCGACGCCGACACTGTTCCCGTTCGTCGAGTGCCAGACCCGGCTGGTCGCGGCCTGGCTCGTCGGCCGCTACGCGCCGCCGCCGGTCGCCGAGATGGAGCGGGTGATCGACGAGGACCAGCAGAAGTACACCGCCCACATGGTGCAGCGGCCGCGGCACACCCAGCAGCTCGACTACTTCCTCTACGAGCACGACCTGCGCACCCGCGAGATCCCCGCGGGCATGAAGCGAGCCGGGCGGCGGCAGGCGCGGCGGCCCGCCCAGGCGCGCGGATGAGCGAGGAGCGCGCCTGGGCGCGGCTGGTCGACCGCCGCAGCGCCAACCGCGGCGACCAGCGCCGCTCGGCCCTGCTCCAGGCCCTCGACGACCTGCTGCGCGAGCAGACCCTCGACCAGGTCAACGTCGCGGAGATCTCCCGGCGGGCCGGCGTCACCCGCTCGGCGTTCTACTTCTACTTCGAGAGCAAGGCCAACGCGGTGCTCGCCCTGATGACCGGCCTGTACGACGCCGCGTCGGACGCGACCGACCTGCTGGTCAAGGCGGAGGGTGATCCCGGCGAGCGGATCCGGCAGGTCCTCGACTCGCTCTTCGACTCCGTCGACGCCTCGCCGCACACCTACCGCGCCCTGCTCGAGGCGAGGGCCGCGAACCCGCAGGTCCAGGAGGGCTGGGACGCGGGCCGCGCCGAGTTCGCGGGCATGGTCGCGGAGATGATCGAGCGGGAGCGGGCTGCCGGGCACGCGACCGGCGGTCCGGACGCGGCGGGCCTGGCCGCCGTACTCCTCGACCTCAACGACCACGCCCTCGAGCGCCATGCGCTCGGCGGGGAGCCGCCACGCGAGCAACACGTCGACGCGCTCACGCACATCTGGATGACCAGCATCTACGGAGGCAACGCATGACCGCTTTCGACTTCACCTCGGCCGGGGTGCGCTGCGCCGCCACGCATCACACCGGCGCGGACGGCGCGCCCGTCGTGGTGCTCGGCCACGGCCTCGCCGGCACCCAGGACTCCGGCCTCCAGCCGTTCGCCGAGGCGTTCGCCGCGGCGGGCTTCCACGCCGTCACCTTCGACTACCGCGGCTTCGGCGCGAGCGACGCCGGCGACGGTGGCCTGCGCCAGTGCGTGTCCGTCGCCGACCAGGTCGCCGACTGGCACGCCGCCGTCGAGGCAGCGAAGCGCCTTCCGGGCGTCGACGCCGAACGGGTCGTGCTCTGGGGCATCTCACTCGCGGGCGGCCACGTCGTCTCCGTCGCCGCCGCGCGTGACGACGTCGCGGCGGTGGTCTCCGCGGTGCCGCTCGTGGACGGGCTCGCCGCCGCGCGGCTCGCCGCGAAGCACCACCGCCCGGCCCGGCTGCTCGCCTCCACCGGCCGCGGCATCGCTTCGGCCGTACGACGCAAGGCCGGCCGCGCGCCGACGATGATCCCGGTCGTGGCTCGTCCCGGGGAGCTCGGCGCGCTGACCCTGCCCGGCGCCTACGAGGACTACCTCGCGCTCGCGGGCCCGACCTGGCGCAACGAGATCGCCGCCGACGTCGTGATGGAGCTCGGCGGCCGGACGCCCGCCAAGGACGCGAAGTCGCTGCGGGTCCCGTGGCTGGTGCAGATCTGCGACTTCGACAGGAGCGCGCCGCCGTACGCCGCGGCGAAGGCGGCCTTCGCCGGTCGCGCCGAGGTGCGGCACTACCCCGGCGACCACTTCGACCTCTTCGCCGGCAAGCCCTTCCACGAGGCCGCCACCCGCCACGTCGTGGCGTTCCTGAGCCGCCACCTGGCTGTTCCCTCCGCCGCCATCCCGCCCACCGCGACCGCATCGGAACCGTCCCGTGCCTGACACCGTCCAGGCCCTCCTCCTCCAGCATGCCGAGCGGGACACGCCGGGCCTGAAGTACGGCGACCAGGTGCGGAGCTGGCGCGACTACCTCGGCGAGAGCGCCGCTCGCGCGCACGTGCTGCACACGATGGCCGACCCGGGCCGGCCGGTCCACGTCGGCGTGCTGATGCAGAACAGCCCCGAGATGGCGATGGCGATCGCGGCGGGTGCGCTCGGCGGGCACGTGACCGTCGGCATCAACACCATCCGGCGCGGCGAGGGTCTCGCGGCCGACGTACGCCGCGCCGACTGCCAGATCCTGCTGACCGATCACCGGCACCTGGCCCTGCTCGGCGGGCTCGACCTCGGTGGCGCGACGGTGTTCGACACCGACGACGCCGACTGGCTCACGCGGGTGGCCGACGCACCGCGTGGAACCGCCGGGTTCCCGACGGTCGACCCGCTGGACACCTTCATGCTGATCTTCACCTCCGGCACCGGCGGGGAGCCGAAGGCCGTGCGGGTCGCCAACTTCATGGCGGTGATGTCGGGAGCGACGCTCGCCGACAAGTTCGACCTGACAACCGAGGACATCGTCTATTCCTCAATGCCCATGTTCCACAGCAACGCCATTCTCGCCGGATACGCCGTGCACGCCCACGCCGGTGCCGCGCTGGCGCCGGCCCAGTTCAGCGCAAGCCGGTTCCTCAGCGACCTGCGCCACTATGGTGCGACCTACCTGAACTACGTCGGCAAGCCGCTCGCCTACCTGCTCGCGACGCCGGAACAGCCGGACGACCGGGACAACCCACTACGTGTCGCGTTCGGCAACGAGGCGAGCGACCGCGACATCGAGGAGTTCTCCCGCCGGTTCGACTGCACCGTGTGGGACGGCTTCGGCTCCACCGAGACCGCGGTCATCATCACCCGCACCGACGACACGCCGCCCGGCTCCATCGGGCAGCCGTTCCACGGCGTCGCCGTCTACGACCGGGACACCCGAACCGAGTGCCCGCGCGCCGTCTTCGACGACCTGGGCCGTGTGGCCAACCTGGACGAGGCGGTCGGCGAGCTGGTCAACACCACCGGGGCCGGGTTCTTCGCCGGCTACTACAACGACGAAGAGGCGACCTCCGAGCGGCTCGACGGGGGCATGTACTGGTCCGGCGATCTCGCCTATCGGGACGAAGCAGGCTTCATGTACCTGGCGGGTCGCACCGACGACTGGCTGCGCGTCGACGGCGAGAACCTCGCGGCGGCGCCGATCGAGCGGGTGCTGCTGCGCAACGACGCGGTCAGCCAGGCCGCGGTGTACGGCGTACCGGACGCCGACGCCCCGGGCGACCATCTCATGTGCGCGCTGGTGCTGCGCGACGGCGCGACCCTCACGCCCGTCGATCTCCAGGAGTTCCTGAATGCCCAGCCGGACCTGTCGCCGAAGGCATGGCCGAGATTCGTCCGGATCGCCACCGACCTGCCGAGTACGGCGACGAACAAGGTTCTCAAGCGCGAGCTCCGGGCTCAGGGCACCAAGACCACGGACACGCTATTCGCGCGGACCGGGCGGGAGCTCGTCTACCGCCCTGAGCCCTAGTGGAGCGTGTCTGACCAGGGCCAATTGGTGATGGCGGGTGTGGTGGTGTCGGTGAGGCCGCTGGTGGTGAGGCGGCCGTCGATGACGTCCGGGTGGTGCTGGTTGACCCCAGGCACCGCAGGCCAGTCGATCAAGGTCGATCCGTGTCGATCGGGAAGCCTCTGACCTGCAAGAACGCCCTAAGGGGACGTGGGTGGTCCGGAGCGGTCTGATGGGGCTGGCTCCCTGATTGGCTCCCGTGGTCGAAGGGGCGTGCCGGGGTGCGTGGGCGGTCGGTGACTACTCAGGAGAATCGGCAGGGCATCGGCTTTACGCATCTGTCGGTGATGTTCGTGGTCGAGTGGTTGTCAGCAGGCGGTCGAGCAGGGCGTGCCAGCTCACTGCGCCTAGGACGCGGCCGTCGTCGGCGACGACGGCGGCGAGGGGGCATCCCGTGCTGGCCATCGAAGCCGCCGCCTCCAGGACGGTGGCGTCCGGGCTTACCGCTGCGGGGCCGCGGTGTCCGCGTGGTAGGCAGTCCCGCACTTTTCGTCCGGCGCACTCGGCCAGGAAGTCGTCGGCATGGCCCTCGTCGATCACGCGTGCCAGCAGCGCGTCCTCGCCCACGTATGACGGAATGACCGAACACAGCACCTCGGCCACCGATAGGACGGACATCAGGTGCCCCCTACCGTCTACGACTACGAGACCGGGGACCCTCTGCCGCCACATCGTCCGGACCGCGTCAAGGACCGGATCGTCCGGTCCGACGACCGGGACCTCGTCAACAAGCTCGCGTACCCGCACCGGAACTCCTGCCCTCGCGTTGTCCGAGGTCGGCTGACCTCTGACGCCGACCAGGCTTCCCGGCACTCCACCCGCCACTGTAGAGCCGGAGGGGACAAACCGCCATCTCGTCCACGGCGGTGGCTCGCCCCGCGAACCCGGGTCATCGAGATGGTTCGGCATCGGCGCCGCGGAGGGGATCGAGTGGCTCGCCGGGCGAGTCCGGCGCGTGCGCTGGGAGGCCAGGGGGCTCGCCGGGGTGCCGGGCCATCGGGAAAGGGCGGTAGTGATCAGGACGGTGCTATTGCGGCTTGATGGCGCTCGACATATCCCCTGGGCGGACGGGCGCCACTGTCAAGATCGACTCGGTGGTCGGGATGTGGGCCGCGGTATGACCGAGGGCGGGGACATCATTGTAGAGGATCCGCCTTCCATGATGAACCCGCATGATGCCCTGAATGTCTTGATAGGGGTATTTGTTGGCACTGGGGAGCCAGGGCGCCGCTTTCGCATGATCGCTCGGTAGGGGCGTGGTACGGGTACCCGCGCGACGACAGATCACCTCATCATCGACGGGTGGCTTTGGTGGACATGCAGGCGTCGGAGGATCGCCCGCCGGGCATCGGGGCCGCTCGGCTTCCGCGTCAGTCCGCATGAGGGGAGGGATCTTGAGGTACGAAGTCCTGGGGCCGCTCCGCGTGATCGACGAGGGCGGTTCCACCTCCATTAGCGCACGGAAGGTCGAGACCGTGCTGACCGCCATGGTGATCCGGGCGGATCAGGTGGTGGCGCTCGACCAGCTGATCACCGAGATTTGGGACGACGCGCCCCCGCGGCGCGCCATGGCCGGACTTCACGTCTACATATCCCAGGTCCGCAAGTTTCTCGCCCGGCCCGGTCAGGAGGAGAACCCGGTGCTGACCCGGCCGCCCGGCTATCTGCTCCGGAAGGGCACCGACGACATCGATTTCCACATCTTCAGGCGGCTGGCGGACCGGGGGCGGGCCTGTATCAGGGAACGCCGGTACGAGGAGGCCGCGGACGCCCTGGAGCAGGCGCTGGAACTGTGGCGCGGGCAGACGCTCGGCGACGTGCGCACCGGGCCCATCGTCGGGGGCTTCGTCCGGTGGATGACCGAGCTGCGCCTGGAGTGCCTGGAGATGCTGGGCGACGCCTATCTCCGGCTGGGCCGGCACCGGGAGCTCGTCGGGTGGCTGTACTCGCTCATCGCCGAGAATCCGCTGCGGGAGGTCTATTACCGCCAGCTCATGCTGGCGTTGTACCGCTCCGACCGGAAGGCCGACGCGCTGCGGGTCTACCAGTCGGCCCGCAGCACGCTCAGGGAGGAGCTCGGCCTTGAGCCGTGCCAGGCGCTGCGGGACATGCAGCGGGCGATTCTTTCCGCTGACGAACGGCTCGACCTGCGCGTCGCCTCCTAGCCCCTGCCGGGCGGGTGGCGCAGGCGGCGCCGCACGGTAATGTGACGGGTCGTCTCGAATGAATTGAATTGGTCTCTTTCGTTTTCTGGTGATGCTGAAGGTCATCTGTGTCAAGGACTGCAGGGTTACGGTTGGATTGCCTGGGGTCTGGACAAATATGTCCCTGAGGTTGATGGCGAAATCGCGCTCTTTCGTCGAGGCCGCCGCTTTGTCGGATCTCGCTCGATTCGGCGGGTGCGGGCACGGAGTGGGCGGCGTACGGCAAAGAGTTTAATGTCACATTTTAACTAATGTCCGGGACCGTGGGTCACGATAATCCATGCCACTTGATCGTCTTATTACGCACGGTGGCCGGCTGTGACTTTTGGTTGATGTTGTAAAACAATGGCCCGGGTGTAAGGATGGTGGCATTTGTGAAGCATGCCGGTGAGTGGCGCTCCGAATCGGTGGTGATGACGGCGCCAGGGTTTCGGTGGGGTCGGAGAAACGAGGCGGTCCGCTTAGGAGTCACTTATGGTTCTGGTCGGCAGGGATAACGAACTCGGCACCCTGAAAAGCCTGTTCGCGAGCTTCTCGGGGGGCTCGGTGGTGGTGATTAGCGGAGGAATAGCCACCGGTAAGACGGCTCTCCTGCGCACCGCCGGCGAGTGGGCCGCCAAGTCCGGCGGCCTCACGCTCGGCGCGGTCGCCTCCCGGAGCGAACGCGACCTGCCGCTGGGGGTGCTGGAACAGCTGTTCCGAAGTCCCGGCCTGCCGCGCGAGAGCGCGGAGCGGGCGATTCGGTGGCTGGACGCCGACGCCCTGAGCACCCGGTCGCCCGAACCGCCGGCCGGGCAGGACGGCGAGGCGGTCGTCCAGGTCCCCGCCCGCGTCCTGCGCGGGATGCTGGAGATTCTCCGCGACCTGCTGGACGAGAGACCCGTCGTGCTCAGCGTCGACGACGCGCACCACGCCGACGTGCCGTCCCTGCAATGCCTGCTCTACCTGGTCCGCCGGCTGCGGGGCGCGCGCCTGCACGTCCTCTTCGGCGAGTGCTCCCATTCGAACGGGGCCAGCGCCCTGATGCGCAGCGAGTTCCTCCGGGAGCCGCTGTTCCGGCGGATACGGCTGGAGCCGCTGTCCCGGGCGGGCCTCGCCGAGCTGGCGGCCGCGCAGCTGCCCGAGCGCCCGCCGTACGACCTGGTCACCGAGATGTACGAGGCGAGCGCGGGCTACCCGATGCTGGCGCAGGCCTTCCTGGACGATCACCGCGACGGCTCGTTCCGGTGGTCGGGCGCGACGGGAGGTGAGGCGTTCGGCCGTGCCGTGCTCGACTTCCTCTACCGGCACGAGAGCCCGGTCGTCGAGTTGGCACGTGCCATCGCCGTGCTGAACAAGCCGGTGTCGCCCCTGCTGCTCGCCGGTGTCCTGGACATCGGCGTCGACGCCTGCCGCCAGGTCGTCCACCTGCTGACGACGGCGAAGGTGCTGGTGGACGGCCGGTTCCGGCACGAGGCGTTCCGCGCCGCAGTGCTCGACGGCACGCCGTCCAGCACGCGCCGGGCCACCCACGCGAAGATCGCCGACCTGCTGCACAACGAGGGGTTCCCGGCCGTGGAGGTGGCGGCGCACATCGTCGCGGCGGGCCGGCTCGAAGCGCCGTGGGTCGTCCCGATCCTCCAGGAGGCCGCGGAGCACGCGCTCGCCGGCGACGATGTGACCACGTGCATCCACTACCTGCGGGCGGCCCACCAGGTCTGCGACGAGCGGCAGCGCGCCGCGGTGGTGTCCATGCTCGTCGACGCCGAGTGGCGGCTCGATCCCGCCGCCGTCCTGCGGCGGCTGCACGAGTTCTGCGCCGTCGGAGACGCCGGCCCCGGCGAGGGCTCCGACCATTTCATACCGGCCGGCTACCTGCTGTGGCACGGGCGCGTGCGCGAGGCCCTGGCCATCCTGGACCTGCTGGCGTCGGGCCGCGGGGCCGCGGCGGAGGGCGAGCGGGCGAGCACCGTGGATCTGGACGGCCCCGGCCTCTGGGGCGCGTACCTGTATCCGGCCCTGTTCAAGCGTCCCCGGCCCGTGGCCCTCCGGCGGCAGGGATCCATGCCGGTCCTGGTGAATCCCGAGCTGCAGGGGGCCGATGTGATCGCGGCCGAGCTGGTGCACGGGAAGCAGCCCGCGGTGCTGGCGGCGGCCGAGGGACTGCTCCAGCGGTCCCGGCTCAGCGAGCGCATGCTCGCCCCGCTGACCGCCGCGCTCGCCGCCTTCACCTACAACGACCGGCTCGCCGAGGCGGCCGGCTGGTGCGACGTGCTGCTCGCCGAGGCCGCGGGGCGGCGCAGCCCGACCTGGCATGCGCTGTTCGCCGCCGAACGGGCGATGATCCACGTCCGGCAGGGCGAGCTGCAGGCGGCGGAGGAGCAGGCGAAGGCCGCGCTCAGCCTGATATCACCGCCGAGCTGGGGCGTCGTGGTGGGGCTGCCGCTGGCGGCGGCGGTCCTCGCGCTGACGGGCAAGGGCGAGCTGGACGAGGCGGCGACCTATCTCGACGTCCCGGTGCCCGAGGCGCTGTTCCAGACCCGGATGGGGCTGCACTACCTCTGCGCGCGCGGCCGCTACCACCTGTCCACGAACCATCCCCATGCCGCGCTGAGCGACTTCCTGGCCTGCGGCCGGCTGATGGGGGACTGGGGCATCGACCTGCCGGTCGTGGAGGCGTGGCGCAGCGGGGCGGTCGAGGCGTACCTGCAGCTCGGAGACCTTTCCGAGGCCAGGGCGCTCGGTGACGAGCAACTCGCCATGATCGACGCCCAGCACCCGCGGACGCAGGGGATGGCGCTGCGCGCCCAGGCCGCCACCCGCGACCTGGCCGCGCGCATCGGCTTGCTGGAGGAAGCGGTCGGGTTGCTTCAGGGCTGCGGGGACAAGCTCGAACTGGCCTATGCCCTGGCCGACCTGGGCCGCGCCTGCCTCCTGCTGGGCGAAGCCAAGCGCGCGCGCAAGCACGCGCGCAAGGCGCTGGCGCTTACCCGGCAGTGCGGCGCCAAGGCGCTGGACCAGGGCAGCGGGTTCGATGCGGCGCTGGCCGGACCGGAGGGCGCCGCGGCGTACGCCGACACCGCCCCCGGGCTCAGCGACGCCGAGCGCCGGGTGGCGACCCTCGCCGCCGCGGGCCACACCAACAGGGAGATCTCCGAGAAGCTGTTCGTCACCATCAGCACGGTGGAGCAGCATCTGACGAGGATCTACCGGAAGCTCAACGTGACGCGCTTCGACCTGCAGGACGCTCTTCAGGACAACGGCGCCGAACTGACGGATCCGGACTGGTTGAAAATCCTCGAGAAGTGCAGTTAGCTGCTCATCCCCCGGTCGTCCGGCGGCCCCCTTTCTATTCGGCGATCTTCGTGCGCATGGTCCAGCGGAAGACCGGTGTCTCGTGCTCGTCCGGCCTGCCGATGCGACGCTCGCGCTCGAAGTGCTCGTATCCGCCCCGGTGCGGAATCTTGATCGTCTCGTCGGCGGCCGGGGCGCGCATCCGCCGCGCCGTCACCGGGAGGTCGTCGGGCCCGCCCACGAGCACGACATCGATGGGGTTGCGCCGAGCGGCGTTGTCGTCGAGGCCTTTCACCGAACGTCCTCCTCACGGTCGTTTCCTTGATGATTTGCGGCGCGATGCGGCGGCGATACCCCGTGACCCCCCCTATTCGCAGGCGCGCGGGATGCTCCGGAATTCGGGGTGGCCGCGCCCTGCGGCCCCTAGGCCGCACCGGGCGCGCCGAGCGCGATCGCGGTGATGACGATGTCGGGGCCGGCGAGCCAGCGTCCCGTGAAGCCCTCGACCCGGCGGCCGTCGGAAAGGGTGTGCCCGGGGACGAGCAGCCGCGCGGTGAAGCGTCCGCGGAGCGGGTCGAAGTCGATGTCGGCGTCCTCGAAACCGAGCGGGCGGCGGGTCATCGGGAACCACGCCTTGTACACCGACTCCTTCGCGCTGAACAGCAGGCGGTCCCAGCGCACCGCCGGGTGACCGGCCGCCAGCCGGTCGATCCGGGACCGTTCCGGCGGGATGGACACCGCCTCCAGCACTCCTTCGGGCAGCGGGCCGTGCGGCTCGGCGTCCACCCCGACCGCCGCGCACTCGCGGTCGCTGGCGACCGCCGCGGCCCGGTAGCCGTCGCAATGGGTCATGCTGCCCACCACCCCGGCCGGCCAGCCCGGCGCGCCGCGGACCCCGGGCAGGATCGGGGCGGCCGGCACTCCCAGCCGCCCCAGTGCCTCGCGTGCGCACGCGCGCACGGTCGCGAACTCCCGGCGCCGCTTGGGCACGGCCTTGGCCACCAGCGCCTCCTCCTCGGGGAACACGTGGTCGGGGCGGACATCGCCGAAGACCTCCGCGGAGTGCACGGACGCGGGCAGCAGGCTCTCGATCACACCCGGCTCCGCAGGGCGATCTGTACCTCGCTCAGGCCGGGCGCGGGCCGGGGACGGCGCCGCCATTCGCGCGGGTAGCCGACGGAGACCTCTTGGAAGGGCACCCCGTCGCACCAGATCGTGCGGGGTATGTGGAGGTGCCCGTAGACCACGGCCGCGGCGTTGAACCGGCGGTGCCAGTCGGCCGTGCGCTCGGTGCCGCACCAGAGCGCGAACTCCGGGTACCACAGCACATCCGTGGGCGAGCGCACCAGCGGATAGTGGTTCACCAGCACGGTCGGCAGGGCCGGGTCGAGCTCCGCCAGGCGCCGCTCGGTCGACTCCACCCTGGCGCGGCACCAGCTGTCCGGGCCGCGGTGCGGGTCGGGGTGCAGCAGGATCTCGTCGGTGCACACCACCCCCGCGTCGCGGGCCTGTGCCAGCGCGGCCTCCTTGGTGGTGCCGGGCGGCCGGAAGGAGTAGTCGTACAGGACGAACAGCGGCACCACCGCGACCGGTCCTCCCGCGCCTGTCCAGACCGGGTAGGGGTCCTCCGGTGTGATCACTCCGAGGTCGCGGCACAGGTCGACCAGATGGGCGTAGCGGGCCTCTCCGCGCAGCGCCACCGGGTCCTCCCGCGGCGTCCACAGTTCGTGGTTGCCGGGCACCCACACGACCTTCGCGAAACGCCGGCTCAGCGTGCTCAGCGCCCATTCGATGTCGCCCATCATCTCCCCGACGTCACCGGCCACCAGCAACCAGTCGCCGTCGTTTCCGGGACGTAGGGAATCGACCAGCGTTCGGTTCTCCGGGAACATGACGTGCAGATCGCTGATGGCCAGGAGTTTCGGGGGTGAGCTCAGAGATCTGGGCATTCGGCGACGGTATCCGGCTCGCGTTGTAAACGGAACCCTTGTTTTGGGCGTCCGGCAATCTGGGGTTGCAATATCCGCGCTTAGGGGATGGCCATTTGCGATAGGGGTGACCGTCTATCCCCCGGAGTCGCGCGACGCGTTCGCGACGCGATCGATTTCTGGGGTGCCCGCGCATTGCGATACGGCAGGGAACGCAAGTTACATTGCCCGCAGGCCCTGCTCTCCGTCCATTGTTCGGCCGCGAACACCGCGGACGCGGGCAGTGCGCGTGGCGGTTGAATTGGAGTGTCGTGACCGTAACCGGAGAAACAGCCGAATCCAGGATGCGGGCCGGCGACGGCGGCCCGGTCGCGATCGTGGGACTCTCGTGCCGCATGCCGGGCGCCGCGGGCCCCGGCGAATTCTGGCGCCTCCTGCGGAACGGGACCGAGGCGGTCGGGGAGGCGCCCGAACGGCGGCTGGCCACCGGCACGCTGTGCGATCTGAGTCGGCTGGACATCGCGCCGGGAGCGCGGCGAGGCGGGTTCCTCGACCAGGTCGACGGGTTCGACGCCGCGTTCTTCGGCATCTCCCCGCGCGAGGCGGCCGTCATCGATCCCAGGCAGCGCCTGATGCTGGAACTGGCGTGGGAGGGGTTGGAAGACGCGGGGATCGTCCCGCGGAGCCTGCGCGGCGGCGGGACGGGCGTCTTCGTCGGCGCCATCGGCGACGACTACGCGAGCCTGGGCACGCGCTACGGGACCGGCACGATCACGCAGCACACCGCGACCGGGCTGAACCGCGGCGTCATCGCCAACCGCGTCTCCTACACGCTCGGGCTCGGCGGCCCCAGCGTGACGGTCGACACCGGGCAGTCGTCGTCGCTGGTGGCGGTGCACATGGCCGCCGCGAGCGTGCGCAGGGGCGAGTCGGATCTGGCGCTGGCAGGCGGGGTCAACATCGCCATCACCCCGGACGGGTTCATCGCGGCCGACCGGTTCGGCGGCCTGTCTCCGGACGGGCGCTGCCACACCTTCGACGCGCGGGCGAACGGCTACGTGCGCGGGGAGGGCGGCGCGGTCGTCGTCCTCAAGCCGTTGGACCGCGCGCTGGCCGACGGCGACCGGGTCTACTGCGTCATCCGCGGCAGCGCGGTCAACAACGACGGCGCGGGGGAAGGGCTGACGGTCCCGGACCAGGCCGGGCAGGAGGAGGCCGTCCGCCTTGCCTGCCGCCACGCTGCGGTCGGCCCGGCGGACGTCCAGTACGTGGAACTGCACGGCACCGGAACAAGGGCGGGGGATCCCGTCGAGGCGGCGGCCCTCGGCGCGGCGCTCGGCGTCCCGGCCGCATCGCAGGGGGCGCGCCGCCCGCTGGCGGTCGGCTCGGTCAAGACCAACATCGGGCACCTGGAGGGCGCGGCCGGGATCGCGGGGCTCGTCAAGACCGTCCTGTGCATCCGGCACCGCGAACTGGTGCCCAGCCTCAACTTCGAACGCTCCCACCCGCGCATCCCCCTGGACCGCCTCAACCTCCGCGTGCAGGACGCTGCGGGCCCCTGGCCGCAGCCGTCCCGGCCTCTGGTGGCGGGCGTCAGCTCTTTCGGGATGGGCGGCACCAACTGCCATGTCGTGCTGGCCGAACCGGACGTCACGGAACCCACGCCCGAGGCCGACCGCCCCGCCGGGGTCCGTCCCTTCCTGCTGTCGGCACGGAGCGAGCGCGCGCTGCGCGCGCAGGCCCGACTGCTGCGGGACCATCTGGACACCGCCGATCCGCGACCGGCCGACCTCGCCTACTCGCTCGCCACGACCCGCTCGGCGTTCGAGCACCGCGCGGCGGTCCTCGCCGACGACGCCGCGGGCCTGGCCCGCGGGCTCGACGCCCTCGCGTGCGGCGGCTCGTCACCGGCCCTGGTCCGCGGCCGGGCCACCGGAGGACGCGTCGCCTTCCTGTTCGCGGGCGGCGGGACGCAGCGCCTCGGTATGGGACGGGACCTCCACGCCGCCCACCCGTCCTTCGCCCGGTCGTTCGACGAAGCATGCGCGTACCTGGACCGCCACCTTGACCGCCGGGTGCGGGACGTGGTGTTCGCCGAGCGAGGATCGGTCGACGCGGCGCTGCTCGACGAGACCCTGTACACACAGGTCGGGCTGTTCGCGCTGGAAGTGGCGCTGTTCCGGCTCCTGGAGTCGTGGGGGGTCCGGCCGGACTACCTGATGGGGCACTCCAGCGGAGAGGTGGTCGCGGCCCATTGCGCGGGCGTCCTGTCGTTGAAGGACGCCTGCGCGCTGGCCGCCGCGCGGGGCCGGTTGATGCAGGCCCTCCCCGGGGGCGGGGCGATGGTGGCCGTCCAGGCATCCGAGGACGAACTCTCGCCCCTGGTCGCCGAGCACGTCGCCGAGCACGGGTCCCGGGTGTCGGTCGCCGTCGCCAACGCGCCGATGGCGACCGTCATCTCCGGAGACGAGGACGCCGTGCTGGACATCGCGGCGTACTGGAAGGAGCGGGGACGCAAGACCAAGCGGCTCCGGATCAGCCACGCGTCGCACTCGCCGCACACCGAGGGGATGCTGGAAGAGTTCGAGGGGATCGCGCGGCGGCTGGACTTTCGCCCGCCGCGGATCCCGGTCGTGTCGAACGTGACCGGCCGGGTCGCAACGGACGACGAGATCCGCTCGCCGGGGCACTGGGCCCGGCAGGTGCGCGGCACCGTGCGGTTCATGGACGGTATGCGCGCCCTGGAAGCCGCGGGTGTCTCCACGTACGTGGAACTTGGGCCGGGGGGCGAGCTGTCGGCCATCGGCCGCGACTGCGTCGACCCTGCCGCGGCCGTGCTCGTCCAGACCTTGCGCGACGACCGCCCCGAACCGCGCACGCTGCTCAGTGCGGTGACCGAGCTGTCGGTGCGGGGCGCGGACGTGGACTGGGAGGCCGTGCTCGCCGGGCAGGGCGGGTGCCGCGTCCCGCTGCCCACCTACCCGTTCCAGCGCGAGCGGCACTGGCTGCGGCCGCCCGCCGAGGGGGAGCCGGACGAGGCTCCCATGCCGGCGGAGCCCGTGCGCGCCGAGGCGGTCACGGACCACGACGACGACCGCCCCGTCAGCGGGCTCGCGATGCTCGACGTGGTCCGCGCCGAAGCGGCGACCGTCCTGGGCTACGACCGGCCGGACGCGGTGGAGCCGCAGTGGACGTTCCGCGACCTCGGCTTCGATTCGCTGACGGCCGTCGAGCTGCGCACCCGGCTGGCCCAGGCGACGGGGCTGCCGCTGCCCTCGACGGTGCTGTTCGACCATCCCTCGCCCGAGGGGCTCGCGGGGCACCTGGCCGAGCAGGCTTCGGGATCGCCGGACCCGGACCCGAATCAGGGCGCGGCCCCCGGCGCGGCGGCCGCGGCGGGGGAGCCCGTCGCGATCGTCGCCATGGCCTGCCGGTACCCCGGAGGCGTCCGATCCCCCGAGGACCTGTGGGAGCTCGTCGCGGCGGGCCGCGACGCGATCTCCGGTTTCCCGGACGACCGCGGCTGGGACCTGGCGGCCCTGCACGCCCCCGACCCGGGCCGGACCGGCACCACCTACGCCACCGCGGGCGGGTTCGTCCGGGACGCCGGCGGCTTCGACCCCGAGCCGTTCGGGATCTCGCCCCGCGAGGCGGCGGCGATGGACCCCCAGCAGCGCCTGCTGCTGGAGACCTCCTGGGAGGTCCTCGAACGGGCGGGGATCGACCCGATGTCCCTCAAGGGCAGCCGTACCGGAGTGTTCGTCGGCGGCACCCACCAGGAGTACGGCCCGCGGTTGCACGAGGCCGGCGACGACGCCGAGGGATACCTGCTGACCGGGACCGCCGCCAGCGTCATGTCCGGCCGGATCGCCTATGTGTTCGGCCTGGAGGGGCCCGCCGTCACCGTGGACACGGCGTGCTCGTCGTCGCTGGTCGCCCTGCACCAGGCGTGCCAGGCGGTGCTGCGCGGGGAGTGCGACCGGGCCCTGGCCGCGGGCGTGGCGGTGATGTCCACGCCGGGGATGTTCGTCGAGTTCGGCCGGCAGCGGGGCCTGGCGCCCGACGGCCGGTGCAAGTCCTTCGCCGCCTCGGCCGACGGGACGAGCTGGGCGGAGGGCGCCGCCGTGGTCCTCGTCGAGCCGCTGTCGGTGGCGAGGCGCGAGGGCCATCGCGTGCTGGCGACGGTGGCCGGGTCGGCGACCAACCAGGACGGGGCGAGCAACGGGCTGACCGCGCCGAGCGGCCCGTCCCAGCGCCGGGTGATCGCCCAGGCGCTCGCGGCGGCCGGGCTGGCGCCGGACGAGGTGGACGCGGTGGAGGCGCACGGGACGGGGACCGCCCTGGGCGACCCGATCGAGGCCCGGGCGCTCCTCGCGGCCTACGGCCGGGACCGCGACCGGCCGCTCTGGCTCGGGTCGGTCAAATCGAACATCGGCCACACCCAGGCCGCGGCCGGGCTGGCAGGCGTGATCAAGATGGTCGAGGCGATGCGGCACGGGACGCTGCCGCGCACCCTCCACGTCGACGCGCCCACACCCCACGTCGACTGGTCGGCGGGCAGGATGGCGCTGCTGACCGAGCCGGTCGGCTGGCCCGCCGCCGGCCGTCCGCGCCGTGCGGCGGTGTCCTCGTTCGGCATCAGCGGCACCAACGCCCACGTGATCCTCCAGGAGCCCCCGGCCGCACCGGCGGATGAGCCGAACGCGCCTGATGGGGAGCGCCCCGGCCGTGTGGTGCCGCTGGCCGTGTCGGCGAAGAGCGAACCGGCATTGCGGGCACAGGCCCGCAGGCTGCGCGAGCACGTGGCCGCATCCCCGGGCCTGAGCCCCCTGGACGTCGCCTATTCGCTGGCCACCACCAGGGCGGGCCTGGAGCAGCGCGGGGTCGTCCTGGCCGGGGACCGTACCGGGATGATGGCCGGGCTGGCGGCTCTCGCCGAGGGCGATACAGGCTCCAGCATCGTCCGGGCGGAGGCGCGCCACGGCCGTGTCGCCGTGCTTTTCTCCGGCCAGGGATCGCAACGGCCCGGCATGGGCCGCGAACTCTACGAAGCGCTCCCCGTCTTCGCGGCCGCCTTTGACGAGGTCTGTGCGCACCTGGACCCCCTGCTGGAGCGCCCCCTGCGCGAGGTCGTGTTCGCCGAACCGGGAGGGCCCGGGGCCGGGCTGCTCGACCGGACGGAGTACGCCCAGCCCGGACTGTTCGCCCTTGAGACCGCCCTGTTCCGGACGGCCGAGGCGTGGGGCCTCCGCCCCGACTACGTGGCGGGTCATTCGATCGGCGAGCTGACCGCCGCCCACGTGGCCGCGATCCTTTCGCTGGAGGACGCGTGCGCGCTGGTGGCGGCGCGCGGCGCGCTGATGGGGCGGCTGCCCGCCGGCGGCGCCATGGCGGCGGTCCAGGCCACGGCGGAGGAGGCGGGCCGGCTGCTGGAGGAACGCGGCGGGCGCGCGTCGATCGCGGCGGTCAACGGCCCGGCGTCGGTCGTGATCTCCGGCGACGAGCCCGTCGTGGCCGAGATCGCCGGCGCCTTCCGCGCCCGCGGCCGCAGGACGAAGCGGCTCACGGTCTCGCACGCCTTCCATTCCCCGCGCATGGAGCCGATGCTGGCCGAGTTCGGCGAGGTCGCCGAGCGGCTGTCGTACCGGGCACCGCGGATACCCGTCATGTCCAACCTGACCGGCGTGCCGGGGACGGCCGGGGAGATGTGCTCGCCCCGGTACTGGGTCGAGCACGTGCGGCGCCCGGTGCTGTTCGCCGCCGGCGTCGACCGGCTGGCGGGGGAGGGTGTCACGCGGCTGGTGGAGCTCGGCCCCGACGGCACCCTGGCCGCCCTGGCCGAGGAGGTACTCGCCGCCCGGGACGGTGGCGCGGAAGCCCTCGCCGTACCGGTGCTCCACAAGGATCGTCCCGAAGCGGAGTCTTTCACGGCGGCCCTCGCCCGGCTGCATGCGCACGGTGTGCCGCTCGACTGGGAGGGCGTCTTCGCGGGCTCCGGGGCACGGCGGGCAGAGCTGCCCACCTACCCGTTCCAGCACCGCAGGTTCTGGGCGCCGGTGCCGCGCGCCGCCGCGTCCGCGGCCGAGCTGGGACTGGACGCGGCCGATCACCCGCTGCTGGGCGCCGCGACGCGGCGCGCCGACGGCGACACCGTGACGCTGCACGGCCACCTCTCGCTGCGCACCCACCCATGGCTGGCCGACCACGTCGTCGCGGGTGTGCCGATGGTGCCCGCGACCGCCCTGGTGGACATGGCGCTGCGCGCCGCCGAGGAGACGGGCTGCGACCAGGTTGAGGAGCTGGTCCTGCAGGCTCCGCTGGTCCTGCCGCCGGACGGGGGGATGCAGATCCTGGTCACGGTGGGCGGCGCGGACACGTCGGGCCGCCGGCCCCTGACCGTCGACTCCCGGACGGCCGACGTGCGAGCCGGCTCCGACCGTCCCTGGACCCGCAACGCCGACGGTGCCGTGCGGACCGGGTCCGCGCCCCCTCCCGAGGGTGAACCGGCCGCCTGGCCCCCGGCGGGCGCGGTGCCCGTGCCGCTGGACGGCTTCTACGACGGGCTCGAACAGGCCGGCTACGAGTACGGCGCGGCGTTCCGGGCCCTGACGGGCGCCTGGCGAGCGGGTGACGAGATCTTCGCCGAGGCCGCCCTGCCCGGCGAGCTGCGCGGCGACGCCGCGCGCTTCGGCATCCACCCGGTCCTCTTGGACGCCGTCCTGCACGCGCGGGTCGGGCTGGACGGCTCCGGCGGACCGGACGGCGCCGCCCCGCGGCTGCCCTTCGCCTGGAACGGCGTGAGACTCCACGCCACCGGCGCCGCCGGAGTGCGGGCGCGCATCTCGGCGGACGGCGCGATGACGGTCACCGACGGGACGGGCTCGCCCGTGGCGACGGTGGACGCGCTCGCCCTGCGCGCACCGGCCCGGCTCGCCCCGGCCCCGGCGCAGGCCGTCCGCGATTCGCTGTTCCACGTGGAATGGCGGCCGATCCCCGAGGCGCCGGGCGCGGCGGAACCGACCCTGCTCGTCGCCGACCTCCGGGCGGACGCCGCCACGGTTCGCGAGACCGCCGAACGAGCCCTGCGCGCGGTGACCGGCTGGCTCGCCGCGGACCACCCCGAGAGTGCGCGGCTGGTCGTGCTGACCCGTGCGGCGGTCGGCGTCCGCGGCGGCGAGGCCGCCGACCCGGCGCAGGCGGCGGCCTGGGGACTCGTCCGCTCGGCGCAGGCGGAGAACCCCGAACGCCTGCTCCTGGCCGATGCCCTCGATGAGGACGAGGGGGACGCCGCGCTGCTGGACGCCTGCCGGGCCGCGGCGGCCGCCGGCGAGCCGCAGCTCGCGCTGCGCGACGGACGGGCCTTCGTACCCCGGCTGGCGCGGCTTCCCGTTCCGGCGCCGGAGCCCCGGGAGCTCGATCCCGAGGGCACGATCCTGATCACCGGCGGCACGGGGACGCTGGGCGGCCTGCTCGCCCGGCACCTGGTGGCCGAACACGGCGTGCGGCACCTCGTCCTGGCCGGGCGCCGCGGCCCCGACGCGCCCGGCGCCGCCGAACTCCGGGCCGAACTCGCCGCGGCCGGAGCGCAGGTGACCCTCACCGCCTGCGACGCGGCCGACCGCGACCAGCTCGCCGCGACGCTGGACCGGATCCCCGGCGACCATCCGCTGACCGGAGTCGTGCACGCGGCCGGAGCGGTCGACGACGGGATCGTCACCGCGCTCACCGCCGAGCGGCTGGACCGGACGCTGCGCCCCAAGGCGGACGCCGCGCTGCACCTCCACGAGCTGACCCGCGGCCTCGACCTCGCGATGTTCGTCCTCTACTCCTCGATCGCGGGCACCCTCGGAACCGCAGGCCAGGGCAACTACGCGGCGGCCAACGCGGCCCTGGACGCGATCGCCCGGCAGCGCCGGGCGCGGGGGCTGCCGGCCGTGTCGGTCGCCTGGGGCCTGTGGGAGCCGGAGAGCGCGATCAGCGGGACGCTGACCGGCGGCGCCATGGCGCGCCTGCGCCGCGCGGGCATCGCGCCGCTGCCGGCCGAGGACGGCCTGGCACTGTTCGACGCGGCCATCGCTTCCGGGCGGGCCGAGGTGGTGGCCGCCCGCCTCGACGTGGCGGGCCTGCGGACGAGCACCGGCGACGGCCCGCCGCCGATGCTGCGCGGACTGGTCCGCGGCCGGCGGGTCACGGCAGGCGAACCGGCCGGCGGCGTGGCCGGGCGGTTGGCCGCGCTCAGCGAGGCCGAACGGCACCGGGAGCTCCTCGGCCTGGTGCGGGCACAGGTCGCCGAGGTGCTGGGGCATGCGTCGTCCGGCGCGATCGGGGACGACCGGGCGTTCGAGGACATCGGTTTCGACTCGCTGACCGCGGTGGAGCTGCGCAACCGGCTCAACGCGGCGACCGGCCTCCGGCTCCCGCCCACCCTCCTGTTCGACCACCCCACCGTCCGGCGCCTGTCCGCGCGCCTCCGGGAGGAGCTCCTGGGCACGGCCGCCGCGCGGCCGGACATGGCGCCGGAGCACGCGGAAGGAGCGCCGGACGAGCCGATCGCGATCGTCGGGATGGGCTGCCGCTACCCGGGCGGTGTCGCCTCCCCGGAGGACCTCTGGGAGCTCGTGGCCGCGGGCCGCGACGCGATCTCCGGGTTCCCCGGCGACCGGGGCTGGGACCTGGACGGGCTCTACCACCCCGACCCGGACCACCCCGGCACCTCCTACGCCCGCGAGGGCGGGTTCCTGCACGACGCCGCGCAGTTCGACGCCGGATTCTTCGGCATCTCGCCGCGCGAGGCGCTGGCGATGGACCCGCAGCAGCGGCTCCTGCTGGAGACCTCCTGGGAGGCCCTGGAGCGGGCGGGAATCGATCCGGCCTCGCTGAAGGGCAGCCCGGCCGGCGTGTTCGCCGGTGTCATGTACTACGACTACGCCCGCGGCGGCAGGCTGCCGCAGGCCGCGGAGGGCTACGCGGTGACGGGCACGTCGGGCAGCGTCGTGTCCGGCCGGGTGGCGTACCTGTTCGGGTTGGAAGGACCCGCGGTCACGGTGGACACCGCGTGCTCCTCGTCCCTGGTCGCACTGCATCTGGCCGCGCAGGCGCTGCGCCGGGGCGAGTGCTCGCTGGCCCTGGCGGGCGGGGTGACCGTGATGGCGAACCCCGACACCTTCGTGGAGTTCAGCCGGCAGCGCGGGCTCGCCCCGGACGGCCGCTGCAAGTCGTTCGCCGCGTCCGCCGACGGGGTGGCCTGGTCGGAGGGCGCGGGCGTGCTCGTCCTGGAGCGGCTGTCGCAGGCGCGGCGCAACGGGCACCCGGTGCTGGCGGTGGTGCGCGGCAGCGCCACCAACCAGGACGGCGCCAGCAACGGCCTGACGGCGCCGAACGGCCCGTCCCAGCAGCGGGTGATCCGCGCCGCGCTGGCCGCCGCGAGCCTCCGGCCGGACCAGGTGGACGCGGTGGACGGGCACGGAACGGGGACCACGCTCGGGGACCCGATCGAGGCGCAGGCGCTGCTCGCCGCGTACGGCCGGGACCGTGCGCCGGACCGGCCGCTGTGGCTGGGCTCGGTCAAGTCCAACATCGGGCACGCCCAAGCCGCCGCCGGCGTCGCGGGCATCATCAAGATGGTCATGGCGATGCGGCACGGCGAGCTGCCGCCGTCGCTGCACGGCGCCGAGCCGACCCCGCACGTGGACTGGTCCGCCGGGGCGGTGTCGCTGCTGGCCGAGCCGGTTCCATGGCGCCGCGGGGACCGCCCGCGGCGGGCGGGCGTCTCGTCCTTCGGCATCAGCGGTACCAACGCCCACGTGATCATCGAAGAGGCGGACGAAGCCGCCGCCCCGCCCGCCGAGCCCGCCGAGCCGTCCGGCGCCGGTGCGGCGGTGGTCCCCTGGCCCTTGTCGGGCCGGACGGAGGACGCACTGCGGGCCCAGGCGGCCGGGCTGCGCGATTTCCTCGCCGCCCGCCCCGGCCTCGGGCCGGCGGACGTGGGCTTCTCGCTCGCCACGACGCGTACGGCACTGGAGCACCGCGCGGTCGTCCTGGTGCGCGAGCGCGAAGAGGCGCTGCAAACCCTCGCCGAGCTGTCGGAGGGCGGGCAGGCGCCCGACTTGGTCCGCGGCGAGGTGCGCGCCGGCGGCCGTGTCGCGTTCCTGTTCCCCGGCCAGGGAGCGCAGCGCGCCGGTATGGGCCGGGGCCTCTACGAGGCGTACCCGGTGTTCGCCGAAGCGTTCGACGAGATCTGCGAGCGCCTCGACCTGGTGCTGGGATGCTCGCTGCGCGAGGTCGTCTTCGGCGGCGAGGGACCAGGCGGGTTGTCGCTCGACGACACGGTCTACGCGCAGGCCGGGCTGTTCGCGGTCGAGACGTCCCTTTTCCGCCTGCTGGCGGCGTGGGGAGTGCGGCCGGACTTCCTGCTGGGGCACTCGATCGGCGAGCTGGCCGGGGCCCATGTGGCCGGGGTGCTGTCCCTTGACGACGCATGCTCCCTGGTCGCGGCGCGAGGGCAGCTGATGCAGCGGCTGCCGGGCGGCGGCGCGATGGTCGCGGTGCAGGCGTCGGAAGACGAGGTGGTGCCGCTGCTGGCCGGCCGCGAGGACGCGGTGGCGATCGCGGCCCTGAACGGGCCGTCGGCCACCGTGCTCTCCGGGGACGCGGAGGCGGTCGAGGCGCTGGCCGCCCACTGGCGGGACCGCGGCCGCAAGACCAGGCGGCTGCGGGTCAGCCACGCCTTCCATTCGCCGCGGATGGAGCCGATGCTGGCCGGCTTCCGCGCGGTGGCCGAGGGGCTGACCTTCCGGCCTCCGGAGATTCCGGTGATCTCCAACCTCACCGGCGAGCCCGTCCCGGCGGAGCGGCTCCGCTCCGCCGACTATTGGGTCGAGCACGTCCGCGGCGCCGTCCGCTTCGCAGACGGCGTCCGCTGGCTCGAGGCCCAGGACGTCGCCGCCTACATCGAACTGGGCCCGGGGGTGCTGACCGCGATGGCGCGGGAGTGCATGGACCGGGAGCGCGCGGACGAGGCCCCGGCGACCGCGGCCGCGCTCCGCGAGAACCGGCCCGAGCCCGAAGCGGTGCTGGACGCGGTCGCGCAGGCCCACACCGCCGGAGTGCCCGTGGACTGGGCGGCCCTGCTCGCGCCGGCGCGGCCCCGCAGGGTCGACCTTCCGACCTACGCCTTCCAGCGGCGGCGCTTCTGGCTTTCCGCGGACACCGGGCGGGAGGACGCGGCGGGGCTCGGGCTGGCCGCCGCCGAGCACCCCTTGCTGGGAGCCTCGGTCGGGCTGGCCGACGGCGGCGGGATGCTCTTCACCGGCAGGCTGTCGCAGCGCACCCACCCGTGGCTCGGCGACCACCGGGTGCACGGCGCGGCCGTCGTGCCCGCCACCGCGTTCCTGGAGATGGCCGTCCGCGCCGGCGACGAGCTGGGCTGCGGCCGGGTGGAGGAGCTCACCCTGGAGGCCCCCCTCGACGTGCCGGACCGGGAGGCGGTCGCGGTGCAGGTCGGCGTCGTCGCGGACGGCGAACCGGGACGCTGGGCGCTGAGCGTGCATTCGCGGCCGGAGAAGGCCCCGGCCGGAGCACCGTGGACGCGGCACGCCACCGGCGCCCTCGGCCCGGCCGCGGGCCCGCCTCCCGCATCCGGCGAGGCGGTGTGGCCGCCGGAGGGCGCGGAACCGGTCGACGTGGCGGACCTCTACGCGCGGGCCGCCGCCGGGGGCCTCGACTACGGTCCCGGTTTCCGGCGGCTGCGCGCGGTCTGGCGGCGCGGCGACGAGGTGTTCGCGGAGGCGGACCTCGACCCCGGCGATGCTGCGATCGGGGACGCCGGCGGCGCCGCGGACGGCTTCGTCGCGCATCCGGCGCTGCTGGACGCGGCCCTGCAGGCCGGACTCCCGCTGGTGGCCGGGGAAGGGGACGACGGGGGACGGCTGCCGTTCGTCTGCGCGGGGGTGGACGTCTACGCCTCCGGTGCGTCGGCACTGCGGATCAGGGTCGTTCAAGAGGGCGGGGAAGGGATCTCGGTGGCGGCCTGGGACCCGGACGGGAGTCCCGTCGCCGCGATCGATTCCGTGGCGCTGCGGCCCGTGCCGGCGCGGCGGGCGCGCGGTGGCGGCGAATGGCTCTTCCACGTCGACTGGACTCCATTGCCCGGTGACGTGCGCGGAGCTCCGGCCCGGCACGACTGGGCCGTGCTCGGCGCCGACGACCTCGGCCTGGGCCGGGCGCTGGAATCCGGCGGCGTCTCCGTGCATCGCCACCCTGACCTCGCCGACCTGGCCGCCTCGATCGAAGGGGGTGCCGCCGTCCCCGACGTCGTGGCCCTCCCGTGCGCCGGTCCGGCGGACGCCGGCGACGGAGCGGCCGCCGAGCGGATGACGGTGGCGGTCCTCGGCACGGTGCAGCGATGGCTCGCCGATCCCGCGTTCGAATCCTGCCGGCTGGCCGTGTTCACCCGCGGAGCGGTGGAGGCGGGCGACGGCGCCGAGGTCGCGGATCCGGCCTGCACCCCGCTCTGGGGTCTGATGCGTTCGGCGCAGGCGGAGCACCCGGGCCGCTTCCTGATCGTCGACCTCGACGGCGGTCCCGCCTCGCCGCAGGTCGCGGCGGACCGCCTGCCCGCCGCGGTGGACGCGGACGAGCCGCAGCTCGCGATCCGGCGCGGCGAAGCCCTCGTGCCCCGGCTGACCGGCACCGGGACCGACCCCGCGCTCACTCCCCCCGCGGAGGCCGGGGCGTGGCGGCTGGCGGCCCCGGCGAGCGCGACGCTGGAGGACCTGGAACTCGTCCCGCACCCGGAGGCCGACGCACCGCTCGCCGCCGGCGAGGTCCGCGTGGCCGTGCGCGCCGCGGGCCTGAACTTCCGCGACGTATTGATCGCCCTGGGCATGTACCCCGACGCCGGCGCCCCGCTCGGCAGCGAGGGGGCCGGGGTGGTCACCCAGGTCGGCGCCGGAGTCACCGACCTGGCCGCAGGGGACCGCGTCGCGGGCCTGTTCCCGCACGCCTTCGGCCCGGTGGCGGCGGTGGACCGGCGGATGCTCGCGCGGATCCCGGCGGGCTGGTCGTACGCGCAGGCGGCGGCCGTGCCGGTCGCCTACCTGACCGCCTGCTACGGGCTGGTGGACCTGGCGGACCTGCGGCCCGGCGAGGCCGTACTGGTGCACGCCGCGACCGGCGGGGTGGGGATGGCCGCGGTGCAGCTGGCCCGGCACCTCGGCGCGGAGGTGTTCGCCACGGCGAGCGAGGCGAAGTGGCCGGCGCTGCGCGCGCTGGGGCTGGACGAGGCGCACATCGCGTCGTCCCGCGACCTGGACTTCGAGCACCGGTTCCTGGCGGCGACCGGCGGCCGCGGCATGGACGTCGTCCTCGACGCGCTGAACGGCGAGTTCGTCGACGCGTCGTTGCGGCTCCTGCCCCGCGGCGGCCGGTTCGTGGAGATGGGCAAGACCGACATCCGCGACGCCGACGAGGTCGCCGCCTCCTACCCCGGCGTGGCCTACCAGGCCTACGACGTACTGGAAGCCGGCCCGGAGCGGATCGGCCGGATGCTGGCGGAGATCCTGGACCTGTTCGAGCGGGGTGCGCTACGGCATCCGCCGCTGCGCGCCTGGGACCTGCGGCAGGCCCGGCAGGCGTTCCGGCACATGAGCCAGGCCCGGCACGTCGGCAAGATCGTCTTCACCGTGCCGGTGCCGCCCGACCCGGCGGGCACGGTCCTGATCACCGGCGGCACCGGCGCGCTCGGCCGGCGGGTGGCGCGCCACCTGGTGGAGCGGCACGGGATGCGGCACCTGCTGCTGACCGGCCGCCAGGGCTCCCGGGCGCCCGGCGCCGCGGAACTGGCGGCGGAGCTGACCGGGCTCGGCGCGCGGGTGACGATGGCGGCCTGCGACGCCGCCGACCGCGCGGACCTCGCCCGGCTGCTGGCCGGAGTCCCGGCGGAGCACCCGCTGACCGCGGTCGTGCACGCGGCGGGCGTGGTGGACGACGCGGTGGTCGGCTCCATGACCCCGGACCAGGTGGCACGGGTGCTGCGGCCCAAGGTGGCGGCCGCGGCGAACCTGGACGCGCTGACCCGCGAGCTGGACCTGGCCGAGTTCGTGCTGTTCTCCTCCAGCGCCGGTGTGCTCGGCACCCCCGGGCAGGCCAACTATGCGGCGGCCAACGCGTTCGAGGACGCCCTCGCCGCCCGCCGCAAGGCCCTCGGGTTCCCGGCCGTGTCGCTGGCGTGGGGGCTGTGGGCGGAGACCAGCCGGATGACGGCGCACCTGGACGGCGCCGACCTGGCCCGGCTCGGCCGGTCCGGTGTGGTGCCGCTGCCGTCCGAGCAGGGGCTGGCGCTGTTCGACACGGCGCGCGGCGACGGGCGGGCACTGCTGGTGCCGGCCCGTCTGGACCTGGCCGCGCTGCGGACGCAGGCCGGAGCCGGGAGGGCCCCGGCGGTCCTGCGCGTCCTGGCCGGCGGCACCGGCCGCCGCGCCGCGGGCCGCGGCGGCCGCGCGGCGGGCCCCTCGCTCGCGGAGCGGCTGGCGCGGCTCCCCGAAGGCCGCCGGCACGAGGCGGTGCTGGACGTCGTCCGGGCCAACGCCGCCACCGTGCTCGGCCACCGGTCCGCGGACGCGGTCACCACCACCTCGACCTTCAAGGAACTCGGGTTCGACTCGCTCACCGCGGTCGAGTTCCGCAACCGCCTCAGCACCGCCGCGGGCACCCGCCTGCCGGCGACGCTCGTCTTCGACCACCCGACGATCGACGCCCTCGCACGGCACCTGGGCGGGTACCTCGCCGACGGCGAGGCGGCGGGAGCGGACCCGGGATCGCCCGCGGTCCTGAGCGAACTGGACCGGCTGGAGAGCGCGCTGGGCGCGGCTCCGGGCGGCTGGAGCGGCCACCGGGAGGTGACCGCGCGCCTGGAGGCGCTGCTCGGCCGCTGGCGGGACCGGCACGCCGCCGCGCCCGCGGCGGCCCTCGAAGCGGACCTCGCACCCGACCTCGCACCGGACCGCCTCGACACGGCGACCTCGGACGAGGTCATCGACTTCATCGACAGAGAGCTCGGGATCTCCTGAGCCGGCGGCCGGAGGGCCGTGCACCCGAAGCGAAGGGACGGGACCCACGTGGACCTGGGCGAACCGAACGACGACCTCTGGCTGCGGCGCTTCCACCAGGGCGCGGACGGCGATCCCCTGCTGGTCTGCTTCCCGCACGCGGGCGGCTCGGCGGCCTACTTCTTCCCGGTCTCCGCCGCGCTGGCCGGCTCGGCGAACGTGCTGGCGGTGCAGTACCCCGGACGGCAGGACCGGCGCAGGGAGCCGCCGGTGGACACCATCGACGAGCTGGCCGCCGCGGTCTTCGCGGCGCTGCGCGGCGTGCTGGACCGCCCGCTGGTGTTCTTCGGGCACAGCATGGGCGCCGTCACCTGCTACGAGGTGGCGCGCACGATCGAGCGGGAGACCGGCGGAAGCCCGCTGGGGATCATCGTGTCGGGCCGCCGGGCGCCGTCGCTGCACCGGACCGAGACCGTGCACACCCGCGACGACCGGGGCCTCATCGCCGAGGTGCGCGCCCTCGACGGCACCGATGCGGGAGTCCTCGGAGACGAGGAGCTGCTGCGGATGGTCCTTCCGGCGCTGCGGACCGACTACAAGGCGATCGAGACCTACCGGCACCGCCCCGGCCCCCCGCTGCGCTGCCCGATCGCGGCCTACGTCGGCGACTCCGACCCGAAGGTGGCCGTCCCGGAGGCCGCGGCGTGGCGCGAGCACACGTCGGCCTCCTTCGGCATGCGCGTGTTCGCGGGCGGCCACTTCTACCTGGGGGATCGCCCAGCGGAGACCATCAAGGCGGTCTCCGAGGACATCCTCGCCTTCCGGGCCGCCGTCCCGTGACCCCGCGGGCGCGCAAGGACCGTCTTAGCGCAGCTTTAGCCGGTCCCGAGATCGTGAATGCGGGGCCGCGAGAGGCGGCCCCGGTGACCGGGACGAGCCGGACGGAGCGCGGCGGGGCCGCGGGGGAGGAGGCGGGCGTGGGCGAACCGGCTCCGCGTGACGGTGTGCCGCCGGCCGACGCGCTGCTGGCCCTGCACCGGTCGGGGACCCTGGCCGCCCGGTACCCCGAGGCCCAGCGGCTCGTGGCCGAGCTGGACGGACGCGAGCTGGTGCGGGCGGGGAACCTGCTCGCCCGGCTGGACGCCGACGAGACGGCCGGGCTGCATCCCGGGATCCCCGCGGCGCGGGTCGCGATCACCGGGCACGGCACGCTGCCGGACCTGCTGCCCGCGCTGACGGTGCAGCTCGCCCGGCACGGGATCCTACTGCGCCCATTCACGGGCCGTTTCGACGGCTACGTCCTCGAACTCGGTGACCCGGGCAGCGAGCTGTACGCGGCCGAACCCGACCTCGTCCTGTGCGTGCTGGACCCGGCGGTCGTGTTCGACGAGGTCGCCGTCCCCTGGCGGCCCGCGGACGTCGAGCGCGCCGGCCTGGAGAAGATCGGACTGCTGAAGGGGCTGGCCACCGCGTTCGAGGCCAACTGCCGCGGCACACTGGTGCTCAACACGCTGCCGCTGCTGCGGCGGTACACCGCGCAGCTCGTCGACCACCGGTCGAGGGCCAGGCTGGGCGCCGTCTGGCGCGAGTTGAACGCGCGGCTCCTGCACCTGTGCGAGGAGCACGAGCGCGTCGTGGTGCTGGACCTCGACCCGCTGGCCGCCGAGGCGTCACCGGCCAGCGACCCGCGCATGAGCGTCTACGCCAAGGCGCACCTGTCCCCGGACCTACTGGCCGCGTACGCGCGCGAGGCCGGTCACCTGGTCCGGCATCTCACCGGCCGCACCAGGAAATGCCTGGTTCTCGACCTGGACAACACGTTGTGGGGCGGAGTGCTCGGCGACGACGGCGTGGACGGCATCGAGGTGGGGGAGGGGCACCGCGGCGAGGCGTTCCGCGAGTTCCAGCGCGTGGTGAAGCAGGTCGGCTCGCAGGGTGTGCTCCTCGCGGTGGCCAGCAAGAACGACGTCGAGCCGGTCCGCAAGGTCCTGCGCGAGCATCCCGGCATGGTTCTGCGCGAGGACGACTTCGTCCACGTCGTGGCCAACTGGAGACCCAAGCCCGAGAACGTCGCCGAGCTGGCGCGGGAGCTCAACCTCGGGACGCACAGCTTCGTCTTCGCCGACGACAGCGCCTTCGAACGCTGGCTCATGCGGTCCGAGCACCCCGACGTGGCGGTCGTCGGCCTCGACGCCGATCCCGCGCTGCACGCCGAGAGGCTGCTGGCCGACGGCTGGTTCGACGTCCGGGAGACGACCGCCGAGGACCGCGTCCGCAAGACCAGGTACCGGGACGAACGGGCGCGCCGCGACTTCCTGCACACCTTCGACTCGATCGAGGAGTACCTGCGCGAGTTGGACGTCCGCGTCGTCCTGGCCGAGGCCACCGGGGAGGACGCGGCGCGGGTCTCGCAGCTCACCATGCGGACCAACCAGTTCAACACGGTCACGCACCGGCTCGGCGTCCCCGAGGTCAGGGAGCTGATCGAGGATGCCCGCACGCGGATTCTGACCATCCGGTCCCGCGACCGGTTCGGCGACAACGGGACGGTGGGCGCGCTGTTCACCCGGTGGGCGGACGACGCGGTCCGCATCGACGGGTTCCTGCTGAGCTGCCGCGTGTTCGGCCGCGGCATCGAGCAGGCGTGCCTGGCGGCCGTGCTGCGCCACGCGCGCGCCGGCGCCGCCCGCGCCGTCTACGGCGCCTACCTGCCGACGCCCAGGAACGGCGGCGTCGCGGAGCTCTACCCCAGGCACGGCTTCGTGCGGGACGCGGCGCCTCGGGGCGGACCTCCCGGACCGGACGCCTCCGAGGGGGTGACGTGGTTCCGGCACGACCTCGCCGAGATCTTCACGCCGCCCGACCACGTCCACCTCACCGACGAGCTCGGGGGGCACGCGCCGTGAACACCATCGACGACTTCGTCGCGCTCGTCCGGGACCACCTCGGCCTGCCCGTCACGGCCGAGGACGCCGAGCGGACCCTGGACCAGGTCCCCGGCTGGGACTCGATGCACCTGCTCTGGGTGCTCACGACGATCGAGCGGGAGACCGGACGCAGCGTGCCCCTGCCCGACCTTCTCCAGGCGACGAGCCTGCACGAGATGTACCTGCTGGCGGTGGACAGGTGAGCCGAGGGGTGGTTCCGGATGGCGGATGAGCAGAAGCTCGTCGACTACCTGAAATGGACGACGGCCGAACTGCACCGGACACGGGAGCGGCTCGCCGAGGCCGAGTCCGCCGACACCGAGCCGATCGCGATCGTGGGGATGGGCTGCCGCTACCCGGGCGCCGCCCGCACCCCCGACGACCTGTGGCGGCTCGTCGCCGACGGAACCGACGCCGTGTCCGCCTTCCCTTCCGACCGGGGCTGGAACCTGGACGCGCTCCGCCACCCGGACCTGGAACGCAGGGGCACCAGCTACGCCCACGAGGGGGCGTTCCTCTACGACGCGGGCCGGTTCGACGCCGAGTTCTTCGGGATCAGCCCGCGCGACGCGCTGGCGACCGATCCGCAGCAGCGCCTCCTGCTGGAGACCGCGTGGGAGGCCGTCGAGAGCGCCGGCATCGACCCCTCGGACTTGCAGGGCAGCCGAACCGGGGTGTTCGCCGGGATCATCTACCTGGACTACGGGACGGGCTTCCAGCGGATGCCCGAGGAGTTCGACGGCCAGATCGGGATCGGCGGCGCCGCCAGTTTCGCCTCCGGCCGGGTCGCCTACAGCCTGGGCCTGGAAGGGCCCGCCGTCACCGTCGACACCGCCTGCTCCTCGGCGCTGGTGGCGCTGCACTGGGCCTGCCGGTCGCTCCGGCTCGGCGAGTGCGATCTCGCCCTCGCCGGCGGCGCGACCATCATGTGCACCCCCGCCCTCTTCGTGGAGTTCTCGCGGCAGCGGGGCCTCGCCCGTGATGGGCGCTGCAAGTCGTTCGCGGCGGCGGCCGACGGCACGGGCTGGGGCGAGGGCGTCGGGCTCCTTCTGGTGGAGCGGTTGTCGGACGCGCAGCGCAACGGGCACCCGGTTCTGGCGATCGTGCGCGGATCGGCGGTCAACCAGGACGGGGCGAGCAACGGGCTGACGGCGCCGAACGGGCCGTCGCAGCAGCGGGTCATCCAGGACGCACTGGCCAGCGCCCGCCTGACCCCCGCCGACGTCGACGTCGTGGAGGCCCACGGCACAGGCACCACACTCGGCGACCCGATCGAGGCTCAGGCGCTCATCGCCACCTACGGACAGCAACGCCCCGCCGACCGGCCCCTGCGGCTCGGCTCCATCAAATCCAACATCGGCCACACCCAGGCCGCCGCCGGTATCGCCGGTGTGATCAAGATGGTCCAGGCCCTCAAGCACGGGGTTCTGCCGCGGACGCTGCACGTCGATGAACCGACTCCGCACGTCGACTGGTCCGCGGGGGCGGTCGAGTTGCTCACCGAGCAGATGCCCTGGCCGGACACCGGACGGCCCCGACGCGCCTCGGTCTCCTCCTTCGGCATGAGCGGAACCAACGCGCACACCATCATCGAGCAGGCCCCGGTCACTTCGTCAGACGCGAACGGCGAGGTGGTTCGTCTCCGGTCCGCCGAGGTCGAGGTGCGGCCTGAGCCTCCGGTGGTTCCGTGGCTGCTATCGGCGAGAACCCCGGCCGCGCTGGCCGCCCAAGCCCAACGCCTGCTCCACCACCTGGACACCCACCCCGACCTAGATGCCGGACAGATCGCGTGGGCGCTGGCCACCACCCGCTCCACCCTCGACCACCGCGCC